>JAQYPT010000001.1 GCA_028726625.1 Prevotellaceae bacterium
GATTAAGCGATACCAACAAAAAGAAGTTTATTGATGGATTTCTGAATATAACAAAGTAGGCAGGAAATTGCCAGCCTACCATTTGTCCATTACAAACATCTGGAGCTTTTTCAGCCTACCAAATGTCCATTACGCCTAAAAATACTAAACATCGCAAAAAGGACTGTATTCCACGAAAGAATACAGTCCTCAGTTTGTATTTTGAATCTACTTGATGAGGGCGTCCAACTATTTATAGCAACAAGGCTATAGCAAGACGTTACCCTATTAAGGATTCTGTTTCAAGTTAGGATTAGCATTGATTTCCTTTACAGGAAGTTGATGCAAGAAATCCTTGGCGTCTGTTGCCATCTTCTTTTGTGCAGAAGCCTTGTGGTTAGAAGGAACCACAACTTCTTTGCCATCTTTACCTATCACTTTGTAGCCCTTAGTGCGGTCAATGGTTTCCTTCCAGCGTTTCATATCAAACCAGTTAGTGCCTTCGCCCCAAAGTTCTATACGACGCTGGAAACGAACTTCCTTGCGAAGTGCATCTTGTGTAGCAGGAGCCTCGAAAGCAGGGTTGCGTTTTTTAACAAAAGCGTTAAGCTCTGCCTTTGCTTCGCTTAATTTGTTTTGTTCAACCAATGCTTCTATTTCGAGCAAGATAGGATCTTGAACGCGAATAAAGCAATAATCTTGTTCCATACCTGCCTCTCCAGCGATAAACTTCACCTGTTCAAAATCATCGAGATCCTCCATTGATTTCATTTCTGGATTGTGGGTTTGAGCAAGCACTGACGATGCTACATCAGGATATTCCTCCTTGTTGATCCAAAGTTTTCTACGTGAGTCGGTCTTCGGAATTTGGTTGTACAGATAGTTGTAAATCAGTTTTGTCTTACCACCTGCTGCATATCCACGAGCCAAGAAGTGATCCATGTGGCTCCAGTAAGATGCCCACAGTGTAGAGTTTTGTGAGTTGATGTCATATCCCCACAAGATATCAGCCTGACCAATATCCCATCCACGAGCAGGCTCCGTCGCCTTATCAGAACCACCTTCAGCAGCAATCTTTGCATAAGTTTCCACATTTGCCCAATCTTCCATTTGTGCATAAGCCTTAGCCAAGTAAGCAGCAGCCACGGCACGGTCGGCATCTGTGCGAACACCTGTGTTCTTACAGTTCTTAACAGCAAAGGTCAAGTCCTCAATAATCTGCTTATACACCTCTTGTACGGCAGCACGAGGCAGATTCTGGTCGGTTGATTTCAACGCCAAAGGCACACCCAAAGCAGTTTCGTGTCCTTTGTACGTATGCTGATAGAAGTTAATCAAGTGGAAATAAGCAATGCCACGAAGTGCCAAAGCTTCCCCTTTTGCAGCCAACACGCCGGGGTCGGTTGATTCTTGTGCAAAGTAAGTCTCCAAGTGCAGATTCACCTTTGCAATGATTTCATAGAACTGTCCCCATGTAGAACGAGTACGGCGGTAATTTTCCATACGGTTACCGATTTGGTAATCAAACTGGAACCAGTTCCAATTTTGATAAGCCACATCCTCACACATCATATCAGTAGCTATCTGGAATGCTTTCAAACCGAAATCATCATGGGACTCATAAAAATCTTGGAAAATCGTATAGATCTTCGCAATGGCAGCCTTTGCAACTCCTGTCTGTGTTTCGGGATTAGCAATCAACTCTTCATGTCGCTGCTGAGTTTCATATTCAGAAACCTCAGAATCGAGATTGCACCCTACGATACCGAACGTGAAAGCGAGTGCAGCTGCAACTTTTATATAATTTTTCATATTTCTTATGTTTTATAGTCGTTTATAAAGCTGTTTCTTATAAATTCAGGTTGATACCAAACGAGAGTGCACGAACGGCGCTGTTTACACTATAATCCTGTGCTCCGTTGAGAGCAATACGTGGGTCAAGCCCCTTTCTCTTTGACCACAGCCCCAAGTTGTCGGCTGCGAAGTAAAGACGAAGTCCCTGGATTTTAGCCTTACTCAACACACTCTTTGGCAATGAGTAGCCAAATGTAAGGTTATTTAAGCTGAGATAAGAGCCATCAATGAGGAAACGGTCAGAAGCCTGATTGAGACTTTGGTTCTCCGTATGCAAACGTGGAACGTCGGTGTTGGTATTCTCAGGCGTCCAGTGGTTCAAAATATCCTTGTGCCAGTTCGTACCTAGTGAACCTGACGACATTAATTGACGATAACTGCCATCGTAAACCTTTCCACCCACTCTATAAGAGAATTGAATAGAGAAATCGAACCCATAAGCTGCTGCATTCGCATAGAAACCTCCTGCTATTTTTGGCAAAGCCGATCCCACAAACTGTCTGTCCTTTAACGAGCTGCTGTAGTCATCGCTACCCACTTTCTCAAACTGTTCTGTTTCCTTATTCCAGCACCAGTACATTTGGTCACCATTCTCTGGATTGACACCTGCCGATTTAACCATGTAGTAGTCGAAGATACCACCTTGCTCTTTCAGGATACGGAAACCTTTGGAGATACCGTCTTCTCTGAACTGTTCGGGCAATTCAGTAATCTTGTTCGTGTAAGTAGTTCCATTCACACCTACATTTACATTGACATTCCGATCGTTGTACACGTTAGATGAAAGGTTGAACTCAAAACCAGTATTTACCATTTTACCGAAGTTCACTGGTTCAGAATCGAATCCTGTCGTTGAAGAGATAGGAAGGTTGAAGAGCATATCGGATGT
Organism: Prevotellaceae bacterium; assembly: GCA_028726625.1. Taxonomy (GTDB): domain Bacteria; phylum Bacteroidota; class Bacteroidia; order Bacteroidales; family Bacteroidaceae; genus Prevotella. Next base: position 2,723 of record JAQYPT010000001.1, read on the forward strand.
ACGACGGCTAAAGAAGTCGAGTTCACCAGCAATCAAACCTTTCCATAACGAGAATTCCAAACCAACGTCAAAGTTGTTATTCTTTTCCCAAGTAATATTTTCGTTACCTTTATAAGCAGGTCCGTAAATACTTTCGGTACCCGTAGAGGCAATACGGTAAAGGTTGGTATAAGGAGAATAAGCACGCACAGCCACGTCTGGCAAGTACAGATAGTCGTTACCCTGTACACCATAGCTGACACGCAACTTCAGGTTTTGGATAGCATCAACGTCTTTCAAGAAGTTTTCCTGATTGATGCGCCACGATGCGCCCAAGCTCCAGAATGTACCCCAGCGATGATCAGGATGGAATACCGAAGAACCATCACGGCGCAAAGAAGCAGAAGCGTAGTATTTGTCCATGTAGTCGGTTGTTACCTGTCCGAAGTAGCCTTCTACCTTATATTCACGACCATAAGAGTCTAAGTCGGATATGTTAGCACCCGAGCGGAATTCTGGCAATGTAGGATCGAGCAATCCTTTCTTCTCACCTAACAAGAAGTTCGTTTTTTCATTATAGTTTTCATGTCCCAGCATCACATGCACCCCAAAATCATTGAAGGTCTTGTCCCATTTCAATATTTGGTTCCAGTTCAGCGACATCGTTTGGTTCACCTCTTTATTAAGAATACCACCATAAGCCTGTCCATCACCAACGAGTGGGTTCATCATGTTGGTCAAACGCCACCAGTTGCCATTAAATGTAGCCGTAGAGCTAAACTTAAAGTTGTAAGGCAGTTTCACGTCTACACGTGCATTTTGCGTGAGGTAGTAGTTGACATTTTCCGTAATGTTGAGTTCGGTTTGCCGAATCAGGTTCATACCTCCAGCATACTGTCGAGCCTGAGAATCATCGTAAACTTTCTCACCATGGGCGTCACGTAAAATCTTACCATCCTTATCATGCTTGTAAATAGGATAGATAGGCGCAATCATACGGCTCCACATAAACAAGTTACTATAGTTGTTTTCTTCATAGCTAGCAGGGTTTTGTGCAGTAGTCTTAGCAAATTGCGAAGAAGCCCCAATGCGTAACCAGTCGGTAATATCTGAATCGTATGACATACGAGTGGTCAAACGCTCAAATTTAGTCTTCATACTGAAGCCACGATCATTCAAGTAACCTACAGAGAAATACACCTTCGACTTTGCTGAACCCTTGGTGATACTCAGGTTATATTCTTCGCGCGTCTTGGGTTCGTACAATGTACCCATCCAATCGTTGAAGTTGGCAGCATCTTCGTAACGTATAGGTGCTGTGGTCAGATTACCTTTTTCGTCAACTACTTTGTTGTCAGGTGTACTATACACATTATATCCCAACGCATCAATCAAATTCGCCGAAGCCCATTGTCCTGGGTTATCCACTGGCTTCTCAGCATAAGTAACAGAGTTTTTAAGTCCCTCCCAAGTAAGTTTGTAATACATACCGGGGTCGGTAATGATGTCATATTCGGGAACAGCACGCTGATTGGTACCAATGCGGGCATCGAAAGACACCGAAACCTTTCCCTTGTCACCGCCCTTGGTGGTAATCATGATGACACCATTGGCACCACGTGCACCATACAAAGCAGCAGAGGCAGCATCTTTCAGTACGTTGATGCTCTCGATATCCTTCGTGTTAATGGCGTTAATCTCACCACTGTAAGGAGCACCATCGAGAATAATCAACGGTGAACTGGAAGCGTTCAATGAACCAATACCACGAATACGCATCACCGTAGACTCACCTGCACGTCCTGAAGGAGATGTTACGGACAAACCTGCAACCATACCCTCCAAAGCCTTAGAAGCATCAGCAGCCTGCACTTTCTCCAATTTCTTAGAGTCTACATTAGTTGCAGAACCTGTGTAGGTAGATTTCTTCACCGTACCGTAAGCTACAACAATCACTTCATCAAGCTTACTGTCATCGCTAACCAAGCTAACGGTCATGTTGTTGGCAGCAACAACTGTTTTAGTCACCATTCCAATGTAAGAAACCATGAGTTTTGCACCTTTGGGTACACTCAAAGTAAACTTACCGTCAATGTTAGTGGCGGTACCATTTTTGGTTCCTTGAACTACAACGGAGGCGCCAACAACGGGCTGACCATCATCCGCAGAAATCACAGTACCGTTAATCTGCATTTGTGCCATTGCCATACCTATACTTAGGAACAGGCACGCGAGAAACAGTGTTAGTCTTTTTTTCATAGAAATTTCTCCTTTCAATCGCTAATTTAACATATTGTTTATTATTAATGGTTTGTTCAGTAGTATTCAAGTAGCCCTTATCGATAGATATTTATGCATATTTCATTCTTCTACTATCTATTTACATTTCAGTCTGCAAACAAAAGTCTACCCCATAAAATCATTCTTTTATATCGCGTCCTTCTTGCTAACAATTTACAAATATAGGAGATTTGTGAGAAAAGTAAACAAAAATAAGTTAATAGATTTTATTTTTTAACATATTTTAGCGAACAAAGATTAAAATAACCTATCCTCACACCCTAATTTTACTGAATAAGAACGGTACAGTTAAAGCAGGTGGGTGGGGCATGCAAAACTTAGTAAGGCCTGCTCCAGAGAAAAGAGTCTATTCAATGAAACACACAGTTCAGGGATACATATTCATATATTAACAATATTTGTCAAGTAAATTTTCCAACGTAACTATTCAGCAATAGTCATAGGTCATACGCCATCTCCCATCCTACAATGATAGGATGGTGCTGATGGCATTGAGTTGTGACTGATGGTTCTTCCATGCAGTGTCTGAGATTGAATGTATGGCAAAGAAAGCATCA
>JAQYPT010000002.1 GCA_028726625.1 Prevotellaceae bacterium
AGAATACCCTGACGCATGTCTACTGGAGTGCAACAAACCCGAAAAACATTTGTTTCGTTGAGTACAAACATAAAGTTTTTCGGGCAAAGGTAGTAAAGCTGGAAGCCCACACAAAGGCGGCTAAAGTTGGATGCTTACAAAATAACACTCTAATATGATATTTGAACGTAAAATATGGAGCAGCAGTTCATCGGTGAGATTAAAATTATTTTACGTTAAAAGTGTTCGGAGTAACAGTGGGTCAAGGAATAAACAAAGGAAAATAAAAAATCCCTAAGGTGTCGTAACTTAGGAATTTAACCAATTACATGATGCGGAAAGAGGGGGATTCGAACCCCCGAACCGCTTTAGGCGGTTACACGCTTTCCAGGCGTGCCTCTTCAGCCACTCGAGCACCTTTCCTTATTGTAGGTGGTGCAAAAGTAAGACTTTTATCTTGAATTCGGATGGAATTCGACAAAAAGTTTCACTTTTTCACTCTGCCCTTCCATCTAAATAGCTTTATTCTTTCAATAACGCTGTGATTATAAATTGGAAGTGTTTGCTTTTTATGATTGAATCGACACTACCCCATTTGTTAAGGGCGGTTCTATAAATTACCACCGTAATTTTTATTTATGTTGGACAGTTTATGTTTAGTCATCTTGCGGTCTTTTTTGGGTTCAATTTGCTTGTTCGTTCAGTCGTATAGCTCGCTATACTCCTTCACTCACAAACAAATTGACCACCAAAAACAGCCTCGCAATCTGACAAAGCTAATTTATAGAAACGCCCTTAATCGTTTGGCAGGCAACTACATGCACGACGGCTCATTTCACATGAGTAGGTGGAAATTTATTTTGACGGTTTTGCCTTCTTCGCTCTTCTACGTCCAAACAAGTCTTTGAGATTGGTGAAGTCTTTCTTCAAAATCAAGCCTACTCCTTGCGTGGTAAGACTGTTGCGCGTAAAGTATCTGTCATTGGTTTGATTGTACACCTTGATGGCCAGATTGCCACTCGGCAAGAGCAGACATCGGATGTCGAAATCACCAATAAAGGTGGTCGTGGCATTGGGGTTGTCCCTGTAACCAAACTGCCCGTTGATGAGTAGGCGGTTGTTCAGCAGTCGTCCACTGAGCAGTCCTTCATACTCGGCATTATTGAATCCTTCGGTGCCAGTGGAGATATTGGCACCAAAATTCCAGTTGGCGTTATCGATAACGGTATTCAGGACGTTGTTGATTTGCTGACTCAATGTCCCACTGAGGATGCTCTGCATGGCGAGACTCGCCTGACTTTGTTGCGCCGTGCCATCACTACCGGCATTGTTGTGGGTGCCTTGCGAATAGAACCGACCTACCGCCAGCAGGTAAAGCACTTGCTGGTTCATCTCCTCTTCGCTGTTGATGAGGCTGTATACCATCTGTTTGGCGTCGTTGCTCAAGGTAGGCATGTCGAGGTTGAAATCCACTCGCGGCGCCTGCGGCGTGCCTGTGATGTTCATCAGACAATTGATGCGAACGTTATTGTTGGTGAACGACCGCCCGATGTTCAAGTCGGCCAAGCTCACGCCATTGACGGTGTGTGTGGCGTTAAGGTTGAGTGCCGCATGATAAGGGTCGCCTCCAAAGGTGATGGTGCTGCCCTGCTGAAATTGAAAATCCTTCTTGATGACGTTTTGAATGGTCAGCCCATAGATACCATGATCGACAACATAATTGCCGAACATTTCGAACGCACCCTTATCGTAATAGTTGGCGCGCAGCACACCGTTGCCGTTCAGGGCGATGTAGTCACCCGTCTTGTTGTCCATGAGTAGTTTGAGCGTGAGGTTGGGCGTGCAGTTGATGAGCAGATACAGATGTAAGTCGCCAGATACTTCGGGCAACTTTTGTGCGGCCAAATCGGTGGTATGTTGGCGTGGTGCGATGCTATCTGGTAGCAGCGAATCGGTTCTTGTCGACCATCTGATAAAGTTCTGAGTGCTGACCGCATCCAGACCGGCCACATTGTACACGATTTGTGAGCCTTTTTGTGGGATAGCGTTAACATCGATATTCAGGTCGTCACCATTGCCGGTGATGGCGCAGGTGCCGTTGATGTAGGCCGTTCCATAGAAGGTATTTCCACCAAAAGTGTGCGTGTCGTAAGCCAAGAGGTTCTCTGCAGCGATGTGCAGGTCGTATCGTAAGTTGCGCAGGTTGTCGTGACGCAGGCTACCATTGACAATGCCAATGTTCTCATTGCGGTCGTAGATGGTGTCGTTTTTGAAAATAATCTCATCGGGTGTCAGGGTAATCATGCCCCGCCTGAGCGTATAATGGGTGTTGAGGGGCGTGATGCCCAGAGAGCCGTCGGCGACAACCTGTCCGGTAAGGTTGAGATAAGACAAGTCGCCATAAAGCCGCAGCAGTCCTGTTCCGCTGGCATCGACGTCTTGCATGAACGAACCACAGAAACCTTCGAGGAATTGCAAGCGTGTCTGCCGGGCTTGGATGGCCAAGTCGATGTAATGCTTACTTGGCGAAACAAAGCCGTTGATTAAGGTTTGCCGGTCTTGGTCGTTGGCTTGGGCTTGGATGTCGATTTGCTTCAAGGGAGCGTTCCAGCTGACGTTGGCATCCAGAATTCCCATTTGTCCGGTCTCGAATTCAAATGAACTGACCTGTACGTTCGCATGTCCCTGGGGTTTTCCAAAGACTCCCGATGCGAATGCGCGTCCAGACAACCGCCCTCCGAATGTGACGGCATCGAATTGAAGTAGGTTCAGCACATAGTTTACGTCAATGCCCTTGAGGTCGAACACGAGGGTATCCATAGGATTTTTGGTGGCCAGCCCTGCTAAGATGATGTGTTGGTCGTCGTGATGGATGGAGAAATGATCCACCGTAAGATGGTTTTTGCTGTACATGATGTCCGACGGTTCGATATTCCAGATACTGTCTTCAATCAATATCTCTGACGGATGTATGATTACGTGGGCTGCCGCCTCACCATTCTTTTTCTTGAAGAACTGTGTCGTGGTGTTCAGGATTCCTTGTAACGGATGGGCGGCATGATTGTTAAACCACAGGGTGGTGAGCAAATGGTCGTTGGCTGCGGAGGACTGCACCCGCCAAGTCCATCGCTTGTTCTCAGCATCCAGCTTGTTGGCCTCTGCGCTAAAGTGCAGCGTATCGGTTGGCGTGGACAAGTGTAGATGATTGTCCTGATATCGACTTCCGTCGTAAGTAAAGTCGGGCGCATTGACATTGATGTTCAGTTGGTTGTTGGCGCTGTTGATGGTGCCACTGAGTTGCAGGGGTTGTTGCAGGGAGAGCGGGATGTCAAAAAGATAGTTTGCCCAATCGGTCTTGGTGATGTCGGCATACAGGCGAACGTTTGTGCGTGGGGTGACGCGCCTTGTCATGGGCGTGAGCAGTTGGATGCCGGGAAGTTTGTCGATGATAACATTTTCGATGTTCTGTAGAATGGAATTGTAATCGAATGTGCCAATCACCAGAGCGTTGCCGAAATCGCCATCAAGAGAAATGAAATGTTCTTGGCGCTGATCGTAACCTGTTTTCAATTCAAGTCTTGACAACGAATAGGTTTGGTTAGGATCGCGCATCATGACATCTGAAAGGACTATGCGGCCCGTGACATCTTTTAGGGAGCGCCCTGACAGCTGAGAGCTTGCTTGAAGGCTGACCATTCGGTTGGGCCACTTTTGTGTGAGACGCAAGGCCGAGAGGTTCACGTCTTTTGCCGTGAGGTCGAGTTGGGCGGCATAACGGGCTTGGTTCCGTTCAACCTTTCCCTGGATATTCAGTACGCCATTGGGATCGTTGAGCGCCGCCGTTCCCTCAAAGTGGTCCAAACGGGAATGTGCGTCCAATGTGCCGCGTCCGTTGATTGAAACGTTTTTGTATGGGTAACCTTTGTATTCTATTTTGGGGACATCGCCTTTGATGTTGAACACGGCTTGGCTGCCCTGTTTGCGAAATTCGTTGAGCTGAATTTTAGCGGTTAGCAATCCCCAATCTTGGTCGGACAACAAGGGAGCCAGCTTAAAATCGTTGGTTTCCAACATTCCCTTGTAGGTGCCTTGAGCGACCGTGGCATCAAACTTGATGTCACCCAAATTGGATGAGAAGATTCCTTTGGAATAGATGTCTTTCCCCTCTCCATGGAAGTTGCCTGACAGGCGGATGTGGTCAAATTTCGCCAATGGCGTGTTCTGATATTCCTTGGGCAGATACTTTTTGACGGCTGCTTGTTGAAAGTTGAGCGTCTCCAGGTCAAGATTCCATTTTGGAGACTTGGCCCATCTCTGAATTGTTGCCTTGGCGGTAAGCTCCAGTTCATTCTTAGCAAGCAAATGGATGTGCCGTATGGACAAAGACGATGCCGTTCCGGAAAGCGATGCCTGGATGTTGACAGGCGTATGGTATTCGCTGAGCTTCGAAGAAATGAAAGCAAAGTCGGATGGGGTGACGTGTGAGTTGTCTATGAGTCCGTGATAGGATAGCGAGGGCATGTAGGGGGCACCATCTTTCATCCGGTAATTGGCGCGAACTTGTTGCAATACCAGCTTAGAGTTAGGCAGTTCCAATTTGAAATTCTCCAGGACGGCATGGTTGGTGTTTGCCCGCAATTTAGATGAGAATGATTTTACCTGAAGGCCGGATCGTTCCTTGAAGCTCAGATTTTTCAGCTTGACATTCAGCGAGTCTTTTGACAGTTCGCTGACAATGACATGTGCACTGATGTCTTTCAAATAGAGGTGCGCGGGCGAGAATTGCCTTGTCTGCGGTAGGTCCAGTTGGTCGTATTTAACAGCGCCGTGCCTCAATACGATAGAGGCGATGCGGATGGGCTTGGCCTGTGTTGTGGTGTCTTTCGATGTTAAAGAGTCGATGACGAATTGAAAGTTGGGTTTGGCGTTTTTGCTACTTTTGTAAAGATTAGCCTGCATGCCGAAGAGCTGAGCCGAGGAAATAGAAATCTCTCCGCGCGTTAAAGGAATGAAATCCAGTTTCACAGAAAACCTGGATGCTTGTAGCATGGGCTTGCCTTGCTGGTCAGTGACGTACAGACCATCGATGATGATGCGATTGAGAAAGCCTATGTCAATGCGTTCGACCTTCACCTCAGTGCCAAGTCGCTTGGATAAAAAGGATGCAACCTGCTGACCGCAGACGTCTTGTATGGCCGGTATTCGCAACAAAATGATGATTGTAAGATAAATTCCTACAATGCTCCAAATGATGATGTTGAGTATATTTTTAAACTTCTTCAGACAGCGTTCAGCTTTGGTTCATGCAAAAGTACATCATTTTTTGACACGGCTGAAATAAATGATTGCTTTTTCTTTTATAAATCAGTAAAAGTTACTAAATTTGCCAAATATTTGGATATGAACAATATCTTATGCCCTCATTGGTTGGAAAAAAGTTTATTTTTATATATTCTATGGTAAATGTAATTAAGTTACGTAAGGGCTTGGACATTAATCTGAAGGGTAGAGCGAACGAACAAAAAACATCTTTAAAACAGAGTCATCAATACGCTCTTGTTCCTGACGATTTTGTCGGCGTAGTCCCTAAGCTATGTGTGCATGAAGGGGACGACGTGAAGGTTGGAGAGGCTCTTTTCGTTAACAAGAAGTTTCCAGAAGTCAAGTTCGCCTCACCGGTCAGTGGAAAAGTGAAGTCAATTGTCCGCGGCGACAGACGTAAAGTGATGGCTGTTATTGTGGAGGCGTCACAACAACAGGAGTTTGTTGATTTTGGCAAGAAAGACGTGAGGAGTCTTTCTGGTGATGAAGTCGTAGAGGCGCTGTTGCAAGCAGGTCTTTTTGGATATGTCAATCAGCTGCCTTATGCCGTTTCGACCCAACCACAGAGCAAACCTAAGGGTATTTTTGTATCTGCTTTCAGAAACATGCCTTTGGCCGGCAAGTTTGAGTTTGAGCTCAAAGGCAACGAAGAAGCTTTCCAAGCAGGTTTGACTGCGTTGTCGAAGATTGCAAAGACATATTTGAACATCCATGTCAATCAAACCGACAAAGCTTTGACGCAGGCTTCTGATGTTGAGATAACGGCTTTTGACGGTCCCTGCCCTTCCAGCAATGTAGGCGTGCAAATCAATCACCTTTCTCCCGTGAACAAGGGTGAGGTGGTATGGACGGTCGAACCAACGGCTGTCATCTTCATGGGTCGTCTGTTCCTGACGGGTAAGGTAGACCTCATGCGGACGGTAGCCATTGCAGGCAGTAAAGTGAAAAATCCTCAGTATGTGGATGCTTTGGTTGGTACACCGATATCTGACTTGTTAGCAGGCCAGATAGGTGGTGAGCGCGAAGACGAACATCTGCGCATTATCAATGGCAATCCATTGACAGGACGCAAGTGTGAGTTAACCGACTTTCTCGGTGCGCACACTTCGGAAGTTTGCGTGATACCGGAAGGTGACCAGGCAGATGAAATGCTGGGATGGATCTTGCCTCGTACCAATCAGTTCTCTGTTTCACACAGTTATTTCTCGTGGCTTTCAGGAAAGGAAAAACAATACGACCTGGATGCGCGCGTCAAAGGTGGAGAGCGTCACATGATTATGAGCGGCGAGTACGATCGAGTGCTGCCCATGGATATTTATGGCGAATACCTCATCAAGTCTTTGATTGCAGGTGACATCGACAAACAAGAACAGCTGGGGATATATGAAGTGTCTCCGGAAGATTTCGCCGTTGCCGAGTTTGTGGATTCTTCTAAGTTGGAACTTCAGAAGATTGTACGCAATGGTCTGGACATATTAAGAAAAGAAAACGCATAAGGACATGAGTTTAAAAAAATATTTAAATAAAATCAAGCCACACTTCGAAGAGGGCGGTAAGCTACATGCTTTTTGGAGTGTCTATGATGGTTTTGAGAGTTTCCTTTATGTTCCCAACACGACAGCCAAGACAGGAACTCACATCCATGACGCCATCGACTCGAAGAGAATCATGAGTCTGGTGGTCATCGCTCTGCTACCTGCCTTGTTGTTCGGAATGTACAACATTGGATATCAAAATTTCGCGGCTGCCGGAGAGTTGGCCAACGCCTCGTTTTGGGAGATGTTCTTTTATGGCTTCTTGGCCGTATTACCTAAAATCCTTGTTTCTTACATAGTAGGTCTGGGTATCGAATTCGCTTGGGCACAGTGGAAGAAAGAAGAAATTCAGGAAGGTTATTTGGTAACTGGTATTTTGATGCCACTTATCATCCCCATCACCTGTCCGTTGTGGATGCTGGCTTTGTCAGTAGCAATCGCAGTGATTTTTTGCAAAGAGATATTTGGTGGAACGGGCATGAACATTTTTAATGTGGCATTGTCTGCCCGCGCGTTCCTTTTCTTCTCTTATCCAGGACAGATGACGGGTGATTCGATATGGGTAGCCAATCATCAGATCTTTGGTTTGGGCAACACCTTGCCAGACGCCACCACCATGGCCACACCACTTGGTGAACTGGCTCTCCATGTAGACATACCCTACTCTACCTGTGACATGTTGGTTGGTTTGATACCAGGTTCCGTTGGAGAAACCAGTGTCATCGCCATCGCCATAGGTGCCTTGCTGCTGTTGGTTACAGGCATCGCTTCGTGGAAAACCATGTTGAGCGTATTCGTTAGTGGTGGTCTCATGGCTGCACTCTTCAGTGCACTCGGTATGACGTCTATAGCATGGTACGAGCATCTTATATTAGGTGGATTCTGTTTCGGTGCCGTATTCATGGCTACCGACCCAGTGACTTCCGCACGTACAGAAAAGGGTAAGTATATCTATGGCGCCCTCATCGGTGTGATGACGATTATCATCCGCGTAATGAATCCTGGTTATCCAGAAGGTATGATGTTGTCGATATTGTTTGCGAATATGTTCGCCCCATTGATTGACTATTGCGTCGTTCAGGGCAACATCAACAAGAGAATGAAACGTTTAACTGCTCATAATAAATAAGACGATGGCTGAAGGAAATAAAAAAGGATTGAATACCAATTCAAACTCCTATACAATCATATATTCAATCATTATCGTTGTTCTTGTTGCATTCCTGTTGGCTTTTGTGTTTCAGGCTTTGAAACCTATGCAAGATGCTAACGTGGCACTGGACAAGAAGAAGCAGATATTAAATTCGTTGAATATTAGAGATTTGAATAATGAAGACGCTGCTGCAAAGTATCAAGAAGTTGTACTTGCTGATGAAATCATAGATGAGCAGGGTAATGTTCTTGAAAAAGGAGAACAGGGCGGAGAAAACAACGGTTTTAAACTTAATTCTGCCGACTTTAAGAACGGAAAGTTAGCACTCTTCGTTTGTAAGGTTAATGGACAGACTAAGTATGTGATTCCAGTTTATGGAATGGGACTATGGGGAGCAATCAATGGTTATGTTGCCATTAATGCAGATAAGTCGACTGTCTTCGGAACTTACTTCGACCATGATAGTGAAACAGCCGGATTGGGAGCTGAAATTAAAGACAACCGCGCATGGCAAAACCAGTTTCAAGGTAAAAAACTATTTGCGCAAGATCCTCATCAAATCGCATTGGCTGTCAGCAAGAAGGTGGAAGACCCTGCCACACAAGTTGATGGTATAACGGGTGCCACCCTCACATCCAACGGTGTGACCGAGATGTTGCAGACCTGTTTAGGTGCATATATGAATTTCTTGAAAGCTCATTAAATTGATTTAGTATTATGGCATTATTTTCAACACAAAATAAGAAAGTCTTTACAAGCCCTCTCAATTTGGATCATCCTATCTTGGTTCAAGTCTTGGGTATCTGTTCGGCTTTGGCAGTAACTTCACAATTAAAGCCAGCTATTGTCATGGGATTGGCAGTAACGGTTATTACTGCATTTTCAAATGTAATTATTTCGATTATTCGCAATACCATTCCGATGCGAATCCGTATCATCGTACAATTGGTTGTTGTGGCCGCATTGGTAACCATCGTGAGCCAAATCTTAAAGGCTTATGCGTATGACGTGAGTGTCCAACTCTCAGTATATGTGGCCTTGATTATTACCAACTGTATTTTGATGGGACGCTTGGAAGCATTTGCGATGATGAACAAACCTTGGCCATCCTTTCTTGATGGAGTGGGAAATGGTTTAGGTTACGCAATGATTTTAGTGATTGTGGGAGCTCTTCGTGAATTGTTTGGTAGAGGTACTTTATTAGGATTTACGATTATTCCATCGTCTTTCTACGACTTTGGTTATATGAATAATGGTATGATGGCTACGCCGGCAATGGCTTTGATTCTTGTTGGATGTGTCATTTGGATTCACCGTGCCTATTTCTATCAAGAAGAAAAGTAATTCATGCAATTTTAATCAATTAGAATTATTATGGAACATATCATATCATTATTTTTCAGATCGATATTTGTCGACAACATGATCTTCGCATTCTTCCTTGGAATGTGTTCATTTCTGGCCGTATCGAAGAACGTAAAGACCTCGTTTGGTTTAGGCATGGCCGTGACATTCGTACTGTTTGTCACCGTTCCGGTGGATTACTTACTTCAAACCAAAGTTCTGGATTCGTTAGGATTAAGTTATCTGAGTTTCATTATCTTCATTGCCGTCATCGCCGGTATGACGCAATTGGTAGAAATGTTGGTCGAGAAATATAGTCCGTCACTTTATGCCTCATTGGGAATCTTCCTTCCTCTGATTGCCGTAAACTGCGCCATCATGGGTGGCTCCATGTTCATGCAGCAACGTATCAATCTGGATCCAAGTAACACACAGTATATCGGTAACATTGCTGATGCGATTGCTTACGCTGTGGGAAGTGGACTGGGATGGACCCTTGCCATTGTCCTCATGGGGGCTATTCGTGAGAAATTACAATATAGTGATGTGCCAAAACCGCTTCAAGGTCTTGGTATCACCTTCATTACCGTAGGACTTATGGCGATTGCCATGATGTGCTTCTCTGGCTTAAAAATATAATCAGCTATGAACTTTAGTTTTATATTAACAAGTATTCTTGTTTTCCTGAGTGTAATACTCTTGCTTGTCATTATGTTGCTTGTGGCAAAAAAATATTTGTCTCCAAGCGGAAATGTCAACATCATTATTAACGAAGATAAGACACTCAGCGTTCCACAAGGTGCTTCTATCATGAGTACCCTTACTCAAAATGGAATTTACTTACCCTCTGCATGTGGCGGAAAGGGCAGTTGTGGACAATGCAAATTACAAGTGATTGAAGGAGGAGGTGAAATCTTAGATTCAGAGCGTCCTCACTTTACAAGGAAAGAGATAAAGAATAATTGGCGTTTAGGATGCCAGTGCAAAGTGAAAGGTGACCTAAAAGTCAAAATACCTGAAACCGTTTTAGGTGTCAAAGAATGGGAATGTACCGTCATCAGTAATAAAAACGTGTCGAGCTTCATCAAAGAGTTCAAAGTGCAGTTGCCTCCTGGCGAGCACATGGACTTCATACCAGGCTCGTATGCTCAAATATCAATTCCCGCATACGATGTGATTGATTACGACAAAGATTTCGACAAGGATGACATTGGCGAAGAGTACATTGGCGCATGGAAGAAGTTCAACATTCTTTCTCTCAAGGCTCACAACCCCGAGCCTACCGTACGCGCTTACTCCATGGCCAACTATCCTGAAGAAGGCGACATCATCATGCTGACCGTGCGTATTGCCTCAACGCCATTCAAGCCACGTCCACAAGTGGGCTTCCAAGACGTTCCAACTGGTATTGCTTCCAGTTATATCTTCTCTTTGAAGCCAGGCGACAAGGTGAGGATGAGCGGACCATACGGTGACTTCCATCCCATCTTCGACTCTAAGAAAGAGATGATATGGGTTGGTGGTGGAGCTGGTATGGCACCATTGCGCAGTCAAATCATGTATATGTTGAAGACATTGCACACCCGCGATCGTGAAATGCATTATTTCTATGGTGCGCGCTCATTGAACGAAGCCTTCTTCTTAGATGATTTCCACGAACTGGAGAAAGAATATCCCAACTTCCATTTCCATCTGGCTCTCGATCGTCCGGATCCATTGGCAGATGAAGCTGGTGTGAAGTACACAGCTGGTTTTGTTCATCAGGTAATGTATAACACCTATTTGAAAGACCATGAAGCGCCAGAAGACATCGAGTACTACATGTGCGGTCCTGGTCCGATGAGTGCAGCCGTACAAAAAATGTTGGATAGCCTTGGCGTTGATCCTGAATCTATCTTGTTTGATAACTTTGGATAAGTTGAAACAAATCAACAACAACTTACATACAATTATAAAAAGTCGCTGAATATCGGCGACTTTTTTGTATTCGGAATTTCATTATTATAGCATGATTTCGTATGTGTTTCTATCGTATATTCTCAAGTAGAAATATTTCTCTCTTCCTCAAAAATCTATCTTTAACGTTTGGAGTGTCACGTTGTTTGTTTATCTTTGCATAAGTTTAATTTATTTTTAATAATTATCTTCTATGAAAAAAGTTATTTTAAGTGCATGCGTTATGTTTATAACAATTGCAGCGTACGGACAGCGTGACAAAGGTACTATTACTTTACAGCCTAAAGTAGGTTTAAACATGGCTACGCTTACAAACGATAATGATGCCGACTCAAGATTTGCGCCAGTTGTTGGTGCCGAAGTAGAAGTGCAGGCTACTGACATGGTTAGTTTCTCGGGCGGATTACTTTACTCTATGCAGGGAGCTAAGGGACAAATAGGCAATGTAGATGGAACTGTAAAGTTAGACTATATTAATGTTCCAATTCTTGCTAACGTCTATGTGGCTAAAGGATTTGCCGTGAAGTTAGGTGTACAACCAGGCTTTTTGATCAACAATAAAGTCAAGGTTTCACAGAATGGTGTCAACGCAGAGGTTGATTTAGAGAAATCTCTTAAAGCTTCGGGTACTGATGCCAAACTGAATAAGGTTGATGTCTCTATTCCCGTGGGTGTTTCCTATGAGTTCAGCAATATAAATATTGATGCACGATACAATTGGGGATTAACCAAGATTATTGACGAAAGCAGCAGTAAGAATAGTGTTTTCCAGATTACAGTTGGTTACAAATTTGCGCTGTAATGTGATATGAGCATGTCAAAAATATGCTCTATAATTCCGTATCTAACTATTATTTTAAGGAAAAAATGTGCCTCCTTTTGTATGGAGGTACATTTTTTGTTTGGCTAACATGTAATTGTCTAATGCGGACAAGTCACTTATGAGCCCCAATGGTGGAAATAGCCCACCCAGAAAGGAAAGAACACCTGTAGAAATACGGAAAGGAAGGCCTATAAGGTAGTGAGGCATGACAAATCACTTGATTCGCATGCGAGTAGGGTAACGTAAGTTGTGCCTTCCCTTTGCTTTTCTATCAAAAAACTTTGATGTTAGTTAGGATTTGGCCTCTTTTACGGTCAAATCAAGAAGATAATTGTCTAAGATTACCATGGCTGCCATCGCCTCTACGATGGGAACGGCGCGTGGCACGACACACGAATCGTGCCGACCGTTGGCCTTGAAGGCAACCGGATGGCCCTCAACGTCTACCGTTTGTTGCTCCATCAAGATGGTAGCCACAGGTTTGAACGCTACGCGAAAATAGATGTCCTCGCCATTACTGATGCCTGCCTGGATGCCACCATTGTGGTTGGTTGCGGTGCGAATACGCCCCTGGTCGTTGACAAACGGGTCGTTCATCTCACTGCCTCGGTGGCTGACGCACGCAAAACCTTCACCATATTCAAAGCCCTTAGCGGCATTGATGGACAGCATGGCAGCTCCCAGTTGCGCATGCAGCTTGTCAAACTCGGGCTCGCCCAGTCCTACGGGACATCCCTTGATGACACACGTCACGACGCCTCCCACCGTGTCACCTTCCATCTTCACCTGCCGGATGAGTTGTTCCATCTGCTTGGCCTTTTCCTCATCGGGACAGCGTACCACGTTGCTTTCGGTTTTGGATAAATCGTATAAACGATAATCACGTTGCAAGGCGATGTCACCCACTTGTGACACATATGCCTGAATGGTGATTCCCAACCGTCGTAACACCAACTTCGCCAATGCACCAGCCACACATCTACTCAATGTGATGCGAGCCGATGAGCGTCCTCCACCACGATGATCGCGCAAACCATATTTCTGTTGATAGGTAAAGTCGGCGTGCGATGGACGATAAAGATGCTGCAAACTGTCGTAATCCTTAGCATGCTGATTGGTGTTTGTCACCATGAATGCGATGGGTGCGCCAGTAGATTTTCCTTCATAGATGCCACTCAAGAAGCTCACTTCATCAGCCTCCTTGCGATCGGTGGTGATGCTACTCTGCCCCGGCCGCCGCCGGTTAAGTTCGTTTTGCACGAACTGCACATCGATGTCGATGCCAGGCGGCATGCCATCAACGACCCCACCGACTGCCTCTCCATGGCTTTCACCAAAGGTTGTCAACGTGAAAATATGGCCAAATGTATTCCGCATCATCGTGTGTTAGGTTCGATCTATGAAAGAAAAGTTGAAAAATTCGGAGGCGTTGTGCCTAACTTAATGGCCGCAACCACATCCATTATCATCTGAACTACCACAGCCTCCGCAACAACAGCCGCCCTCACTGTGACCACCACAACCGCATCCACCAGCCATTTGGTTCACCATTGCAGCAATTTCTTCGTTGGTAGCTTCGCGGTTTTCGATGACCTTTCCCTTAAACTTGAGTGTTTTTCCAGCCAGGGGGTGATTCAAATCCACCTTCACCTGCTTGTCGTTCACCTCGAGAATGCGTCCCATGAAGCGCGTACCCTCCTCGTTTTGCAAGGGTACCACCGCTCCTTCATAGATGTTCTCTGCATCAAACGTCCCATCAACGGTGAAGACTTCCCGCTCGAGATCCAAAACATGCTCTGGCTGAAAATGCCCATAAGCCTGCTCTGGAGCCAGTTTCACCTCAAACTCTTGGCCTGCCTGTAAGTTAATGAGGGCATCTTCGAACAAATCGAGTGTCAGACCAAAGCCGCTGATAAACTGGTAAGGTTGCGCTTCTGTAGCTTCTTCAACCAACGTCATTCCTTCGCTTTCATCAGCATGCAGTTGGTAAGAAACGGCAATAAATTTATTAGTTTGTTTTTTCATAAATTGTTTTTTTTGACTAATAGATTCATGTAGGCAGACGCATCTCAATTCCTATCTTATCCGCTATTTATGCAAAGCTAACGGCATCAAGCATGGCAGATATATCAGAGGCGCTGCCTATTTTGCGCAAAGGTAGCTAAAAATATACGAATAATGTTTTGATTGTTCAAAAGAAAATGTGAATAAATCGTAACGCACCCATCCGCTATCCATGACTGGAAAACAACGATTATTTACTTGTGGTTGTCGATTATTTTAGCTTATTTTGCAAACAATGAAGAAATACCTGTTCATCCTATCTATATATATATGGTGTACAGCCTCCCTGTATGGCCAGCGTACCGATTATGCGAAGATGTCATCGCTGGTCAGGCAACTGGCTATTGAGCAGACGCAGCAACGACATCAAGGCGTGAGGAAATCGCCATCACCCCTGAACAGGCCTCGTGTCAAACAGCCGGAACTATGTGCGTTTGTTCGAGTGACAAGTGATGCCCAACGTATTTTTAAGGAAAATGACTGTCGACCCTTGGCTCAATTCGGTGACATCTACATCGTGAGCGTGCCCTTGCAGCGGTTGGGACACCTGTCATCACTCAAGCAGGTGCAGCGCATTGAGGCAAGTCGAGGCAACTCCCTTCAGATGGATTCAGTGGCTTTTTGGCTCAATGCCACCCCTATTTATCAGGGAGCAGACCCGCTGCCCCATGCCTTTACGGGGAAAGATGTGGTGGTAGGCGTGCAAGACGTTGGCTTCGACCTGACCCACCCCAACTTCTACGATTCTACAGCGACCCACTATCGCATCAAGCGGTTTTGGGATCAGTTGTCTGCCGACACCCTGGGCAGCACGCTCTACGTAGGTACTGCCTATGAGGGCCGTGACGCTTTGCTGACTTACCGCCATTCGCGAGACGGACGGATACAGACACACGGCACCCATACGCTGGGCATTGCGGCCGGAAGCGGTTACGACAGTCCTTATCGGGGCATGGCCTATGAAAGCGACATCTGCCTGGTGAGCAATGCCGTGTCAGACGATGAGCAGTTCATCGACTCAACTGATTACTATAAATATACCTATGCCACCGACGCACTTGGCTTTAAGTACATCATGGACTATGCCCGAGAACGCAACCTACCCTGCGTCATTTCGTTCAGCGAAGGTTCCAACCAAGACTTCCATGGCGATGACCAACTCTACTACGCCATTCTGGACAGTTTGTCAGGCCCTGGCCGCATCATCGTAGCCTCTGCCGGAAACGAAGGAGCCAAGAAGTCGTTTTTCCGCAAACCGATAGGAAAAAAATCGGCCGGCACATTCGTTTCCGACAGCAAAAACTCACTTTATTTCACGCTGAAATCACCCCAACCCTTTACACTCCGCCTGACCAGCTATGGCCAGAACACCGAAACGCTGACCATACCAACGACGCAAGTGTTGGCCTGTGCTGACTCGCTCTTCACCGACACTGTCACACTGGGCGGCAAAACCTATCGCCTGCGCATCATGGGCTATACGTCCAGCTACCATTCAACAGAAACCGCATACGATGTCATGGTGAAGACGGATGACGAGGTGGGACTGTCCATTCCGTTTTCATTCGAAGTAGTGGGGGCCAACTGTGAGATAGAAGCCTATCGCGGCAGTGGTAACTGGACCGACAACGCCTTGGCTCCGCAGCTCAACGCAGGCGAGCGAACACATAACATTCTCTCACCTGGCAGCGCACCGTCCGTGATATGCGTGGGTGCCTCATCCTACCGAACGGCCATCACCAACTACCTAGGCGAACGACGCGTGTACGATCAGGGCACACAAGGGCAACGAGGCGAATACAGTTCGGTGGGCCCCACCTACGACGGACGCATGAAACCCGACGTCTTGGCACCCGGCACCAACATCATCTCATCATACAGCAGCTATTACCTGGAAGCCAATCCCAACGCCTTTGACGTGCAGTCTGACGTTGCCCATTTCAACTTCAAGGGTCGGCAGTACGCTTGGAACAGCAATTCAGGCACCTCCATGTCGACCCCTGTCGTTGCGGGTGCCATCGCCCTGTGGCTGCAAGCCAAGCCTACATTGACGAGAGAAGAGATTATGGACGTGCTGGCACACACCTGTTCGCATACCGACCCGTCACTCTCCTACCCCAACAACAAATATGGCTATGGACAGATAGATGTCTACAAAGGTCTATTATATATATTAGGTGTAAGTGGCATTGAGACCATCACGCAGCATCAACCCAGGGGAATCCGTTTTTCCGTACAGCATGATGGCTTGGTACAAATGCGGTTACACGATGTGGCTCCTCATCATTTCTCGGTATCGGTATACACCGTATCAGGTGGGTTGGTAAAACGAATTTCCTTTCCAGCAGGCCAAACATCCTATTCGTTGGACTTATCTACCTTGCCAAAAGGCGTGTATGTGGTGCAGGTAAACAGCCACGCAGCATCCATGACCGGCTCAACACTCATCCGACGATGACGAAGATAGAACGTGACCAAGAAACCATCCGGTTGATGATAAACCTCTATTGTCGGCATCGCCTACACTTAAATGAGGTACCCGAAGCGTACAGGCAGTTGGGCGATTATGCCTGTGAACGACTGCAACGGTGTAAGTTTGGCGAGCAAAAGCCCGCATGTAAAGACTGTCCCGTGCATTGTTACAGACCCGAGATGCGCCAACAGATTCGTGAGGTGATGCGCTGGGCAGGTCCTCGCATGGTATTCTATGCACCGATAGCCACCTGTCGACATTTGATACAAATTCTTCGCTTTTCGTTTAAGGCTGGTTCTATAAATTAGCTTTGTTAGATTTTGAACTTATTTTTGAGGTCAAAATGCAAGAGAGTGAAGGAGTGTAGCGAGCTACACGACTGAACGAACTTACATTTTGAACCCAAAAGAAGCCAAAAGATAACAAAACGTATTTCATAAAAAAATTAATGACTTTATGCGGCGGTAATTTATAGAACCAGCCTTAAAAAGTATCCCCATCATTAGGTATTTTGTAAAAACCATTATTTTTAGGTATTGTCGGGTCATCAAATTGTTCATACCTTTGCATCGAACAAAAGTAAAAACGTAAAATTAAATAGAACAATCATGAAACCAACAGTAGTTATATATGGCTCATCGACAGGAACCTGTCAGGCCATCGCAGAGAAAATTGCCAAGAAATTGGGTGTTGAAGCCGTTGACGTAACCGACCTCACAGCTGACATTGTAAACAACAACGACAATCTTATTCTCGGAACATCCACTTGGGGTTCTGGCGACATGCAGGACGATTGGTACGAAGGAGTTGAGGTACTTAAAGGCGCAGGCCTGTCAGGAAAGACCGTTGCCCTGTTTGGATGCGGCGACTGCGAATCCTACTCCGACACATTTTGCAGCGGTATGTCTGAGCTATATCAAGCCGTTGAAGGTGCCAACATCATAGGTGCCGTATCAACCGACGGATACACCTTTGATGACAGTGATGCCGTGGTGGATGGAAAGTTCGTTGGATTGGCACTTGACGACCTCAACGAAGAGGACAAGACCGATGAACGCATCGACGCATGGATCAACGACATCAAGGGAAGTCTGTAAACGTGACGAAGAAACTATAACCCCATTGGCTCGACAAGCATGAAAACCGCTGAAACCATACCAGGAGAGTTGAAGGTGCTCATGAACCATATCTATGAGTACAAGAAGGGAGTGCGACAAATGGTGCTATACACCTTCAACAAAAAATACGAGGAATTTGCGGTGAACCGTTTGGAGAACCAAAACATCGACTATTTCATTCAGCCGGCGGGTAACCATACGCTGAATCTGTTTTTTGGCAGAGCAGCTTGCATCGATGCCGTTCGCCACATGATTGACAAACCGCTGAACAAGCTGACACCCGAAGAGGATTTCATCCTGGGTGCCATGTTAGGCTACGACATTCGCCTGCAATGCGAACGGTATTGTCAACGCAAATGTAAAAAATGTAATGGGACGTGCGCCGGGTGCGACACCGCTATCAAGCAGGAAACCTCATAAAATATAAAATAAACTTTTTTTCAGATCTTGTTCGCTAAATAAAGTATTCATAATGTTTTTGTATAATATGTCAAAGCTGCCTGTGAAGGTGGCTTTTTCATTTTCATACGGCATCGCAAACTGGCTCAACACCCCGAACCGTCAATGCGACAGCTGGTGGGTTCAGGCCTCCCCGACTTCAGTCCGGCTTCTTCAGGGCTCAGCGTCACCGTTCCGTCTTCCAAAACGAAACACGGAATGCCCGCATATCCTTTTTCCTTAGCCTCGTCAAAGACCGGATTGGTGTCGCGTAGGCGCAAAAACTCTTTCAACAGCGATACATGCTCACCGATATCAATCACCTGATACCTGCTGTCGCCTTCCACCTGCTTGTCAACTGCCACGCAATCGGGGCACGACTTCATACCATAAATCTTAATCATACCATCACTTTTTTATTTTATAAAACTATTGTCAAAACCACCTTCAATCTTTACTGAAACGGGTTTGCTTACCATGCAAATATAAGTTTTTTACCTCACAAATACAAACAAAAAACATAAAGAATAAAGCCTTAAATCTAAAATGTCTTATACTGAAATAGCTTGACACATAATCAAACTCAAAAAAAGTAAAAAAACATGACGAAATCAAGTAAAAGAAGAGAGTTTAGTGATGCGTTCAAGCTGCAAGTGTTAAGTGAATATTTTTCTGGCGGCGGTT
>JAQYPT010000003.1 GCA_028726625.1 Prevotellaceae bacterium
CCGCCGCCAGAAAAATATTCACTTAACACTTGCAGCTTGAACGCATCACTAAACTCTCTTCTTTTACTTGATTTCGTCATGTTTTTTTACTTTTTTTGAGTTTGATTATGTGTCAAGCTATTTCAGTATAAGACATATTGATAATCAATGCGTTATCTAAATGGAAGAATTTTGGATTTTTGACGGTGATTTCCAAACACGAGAAGTCCTCTGTTTCATCTTTTTTGTGTAAATTTGCAGCATGAGTAACGAGTGGTTTCAGTTCAAACAATTTACCATCCGGCAAGACCAGTGCGCCATGAAGGTGGGTACGGATGGCGTATTGTTGGGTGCCTGGGCCAAGGGAGGACAGCGCGTTCTTGATGTTGGGACGGGTACCGGACTCATTGCTTTGATGATGGCGCAGCGGTTTGCTGCTTGCTTTGTTGAGGCTTTGGAGATTGACCGTGATGCCTGTAGGCAGGCAAAAGTCAATGTAGAGGCTTCCCCATTTGCCGATAGGGTGAGGGTT
This sequence comes from Prevotellaceae bacterium, assembly GCA_028726625.1. Lineage (GTDB taxonomy): Bacteria > Bacteroidota > Bacteroidia > Bacteroidales > Bacteroidaceae > Prevotella. The sequence continues at coordinate 512 of JAQYPT010000003.1, forward strand.
CGGGAGGTGGCTTTGCAGCAGTTTGAAACGGTAAAACAATTTGACAGCATCGTTTCTAATCCACCTTACTTCGTAGAAGGTCTTCGTAGTCCGGATGCAAAGCGTTCCATGGCTCGGCACAGTGACACGCTTCCCTATAAAGCATTGTGCCAGTCGGCCTACCGGCTGCTTACCAATGATGGCGAAATGAGCGTGGTGTTGCCGGTTGAATCGGTTGAGCAATTCAGTGCGACAGCGGTAATTGCGGGATTTTATCTTCGAAAAAGATATTTGATAAAGACGGTTGCCCGCAAATCGCCTAAACGTTGTTTGATGGCATGGGTGAAGCGTCGTCCCGAAAAGCTGGATGAGCAGACGCTGACATTGTTTGATGAAGCGGGTGAAATGTCTGAATGGTATGCGAAATTAATGAACAATTTTTATTTGTAAAGAAAGATTTTGATGGAAAGAAGGCGCATGCCATGCCTTAGTCATTTGAAACAAAAACGGCATCAACCTGCGGGTTGATGCCGTTTTGATGGATGGCGCTCATGACCATGTGACCGTGGTGGCGGTCACATATAACCATCAGAATTTTAGTTTATTCTGCAACACTTTGTTCAAAGCCTGTATGTGGCGCGTTTGTTTGGAGATGTCTTCGCGCACCACGTTGATTTCGTTGAACAGCTCGGCAGCGGCACTCTGAATGGCGTTGGGTTGTCGTTGACTCTTGTTAGCATCGGGGTTGATGATAATCTTGATACCCTTTTCCACCAGTTCAATGTCAATATCTCTGCCCGTCATCACTGGGTCGCCATCGTAGTGGATTACTCCAGGCTTGCTGCGGTGTACGTGGAGCTTCTTAGAGGTGAAAGTCTTAATCTTGGAATTCTTATCCAGCGTTTTGTTGAACATGTCGATGCTGATTTGTGGAGCCTCAATCATGTCGATGGGTTCCATGATGATCACATCCATCAGTCCGTCGCTCATCGATGCCTGTGGCGCAATGAAAGCATTGTTGCCATATTGCGATGCGTTGGCACAAGAGATGAGAAAGGCTTTGTATTTGATTACACCATTCTCGGTGGTGATTTCGTAAGTCTCTGGTTTGTATTTGAGGCCTTCTTCCAACACTTTCTGAACATAGGTGATGGGACCACGCTTTCCGCACTCAGCAAACTTCTGACTGACGTATGCATCGAACCCCATGCCGCAGGTGCAGAAGAATGGGTAGCCGTTGATGATGCCGTAGTCGAAGTCATGGATGACGCATTTGTTGATGATTTCGATGGACTTCTTCACACTCATGGGAATGAGCATGTGGCGCGCCAGTCCATTGCCTGATCCGCAGGGGATGATGCCCAGTGCCGTGTCTGAATGCACAATGGCGCGCGCTACCTCGTTGATGGTACCATCACCACCCACAGCCACGACAATGTCTACATGCGACTCTTTGGCTTCAGTAGCCAATTCGGAGGCATGACCGGCATGATTGGTTGTAATGATTTCGTACTCAAACTGCTCATGGTCGAGCTTTGCGTCAATCAGTTTGGGTATACGATCCTTATCACCGGTTCCCGATATGGGGTTCATGATGAATCTTATCTTCTTCATCTTGTGTGTAGTCTGTTATTTTAACGCTGTTGTTTAAAATGGCTTTTTCTTTCATGCGAACATGATTCGCAAATGTACGACAATTCCAGTAATATATACATTTATATCTGGTAAAAAACTAAAATTCGATGTTTTTAGTTGAGAAAAGAACAATTTATGTTATTTATTTTATATCTTTGCAGCCTATGTTTTTCATAATGGGTATGATACCTATTTTAATATAATGGGACAATTACAAGAAAGATACAAGAATTATCGAGATCCTCAGAAATACATGGATGCTGGCGTGTATCCTTATTTCAGGGAAATAACCAGTAAACAAGGAACGGAAGTAGAGATGGGCGGACATCGAGTGTTGATGTTTGGCTCTAACGCTTATATGGGATTGACGGGCGATGAGCGCGTCATCCGTGCGGCCAAGGAGGCCTTGGATAAATATGGTTCGGGCTGTGCAGGAAGCCGATTCCTCAATGGTACGCTTGATCTGCATGTGCAATTGGAGAAAGAATTGGCCACCTTCGTGGGAAAAGATGAGTCACTGTGTTTCCCTACGGGGTTCTCTGTCAACCAAGGTGTGTTGGCTATGGTGGTGGGTCGCAACGACTATATCCTCTGTGATGACCGTGACCATGCCAGCATTGTGGATGGACGTCGGTTGTCGTTCGCCACACAACTGCGCTATAAGCATAACGACATGACCGATTTGGAACGGTTGTTGCAAAAGCTTCCTTACGATGCTGTGAAGCTGATAGTGGTGGATGGAGTGTTCTCTATGGAGGGAGATTTGGCCAATTTGCCCGCTATTGTTGAATTGAAACGCAAGTATAATTGTTCCATCATGGTTGATGAGGCGCACGGATTGGGAGTCTTTGGCCGTCAAGGTCGAGGTGTCTGTGATCATTTTGGATTGACCCACGAGGTTGACCTCATTATGGGAACCTTCTCAAAGAGTTTGGCTTCTATCGGCGGCTTCATCGCATCGGACAGCGACACCATCAACTATCTGCGCCACACCTGTCGCACCTATATATTTAGTGCGTCTGATACGCCTGCCGCAACGGCTGCCGCACGCGAAGCCCTGCGTATCATTCAGGCTGAACCAGAGCGGATAGAGCATCTTTGGCAAGTCACTCGCTATGCCTTGAAACGCTTTAAGGAAGAAGGTTTTGAGATTGGTGAAACGGAGAGTCCGATTATTCCGCTGTTTGTGAGAGACATTGATAAGACCTTTATGGTGACCAAATTGGCTTTTGACAACGGTGTGTTCATCAACCCAGTGATACCTCCAGCCTGTGCGCCGCAAGATACATTGGTTCGTTTTGCGCTGATGGCTACACATACTGAAGAGCAAGTTGAACGGGGTGTTCAGGCGTTGAAAAAGGTATTTGTGGACCAAGGTATCATCAAGAAGTAGCAATTTTGCATTAAAATAAGGACAGGGAAAGTCAGCCATACTTTCCCTGTTTTGGTTTACAGAGATTGATTGTAGCGTGCATGAGCCGTGTTAACAAACAATGTGCTGGGAACGTTCATTCTCAGAATTGTCACATTGATGATGCGAACAAGCGCAAAATTCCTTATGATTCATGCGTTCGTGAGCACTTTATGAAATAATTGTTTAAAAAATTTTGGGAATATAAAAATATATCTTACCTTTGCACTCGCAATTCAACAATGAACTGCAAGCGGGGTGTAGCGCAGCCCGGTAGCGCTCCTGTTTTGGGAACAGGCGGTCGCAGGTTCGAATCCTGTCGCCCCGACAACGATATAAAATACAATGTATTGGTCATCAATACATTGTATTTTTATTTATAGACGATTCTTTTATCCAAAAAGATTGGGAAATGAATGCTCAATTTAGCTGCACATTATGTTTGAACATACAACAGATAGTTGTTATTGAATGCCTCGATGGTTCAATGCTGCGGTGTATTTGGCTGCGTTGACCTTGTGTTCAGCGTACGTCCGTGCAAAGTTGTGTGTTCCGCTGAAGTCTTCTTTGGCACACATGTACAGGTAGTCGTGATGCGTCATATTGAGCACAGACTCTATGCCGGCAATTGATGCGATGCGGATGGGGCCTGGTGGCAACCCTGTGTTCACGTAAGTGTTGTACGGACTTTTGATGGTCAACAGCTTATTGTATATGCGCCTCAAACCAAAGTCTTTCCACGCAAATTTGATGGTAGGGTCAGCTTGCAGTGGCATTCCGTTGGGATATTCGGCATTGCGCAACATCAGTCGGTTATAGTACATGCCAGCAATCATGGGCTTCTCTCCATTGTTAGCCGTTTCCTCATCAACGATGCTGGCCAAGGTAATCACTTCGTTTGGAGATAGTTTTAGTTGCTGTGCTTTTGCCTTTCTATCGGCGTTCCAGAAGTTGTTGCTCTCTTTTTTCATCCGATCCAACAGCTTGTTAATGTTTACATTCCAATAAATATCGTAGGTGTTTGGAATAAACATGCACGCTATGGTGGTGGTGTCATAGCCGTATTTTTGGCACAGCGTGTCATTTTTCAAGGCGCTGGCCAACGTTGTACTGTCAAGCATCAGATGCTTTGCCAGTTCGGCCGACAAGCGTTCAATGGTCCTGACCGTAGGAATGGTAAGATTAACAGGCTCTTGCATGCCATTTTTCAGGTGTCTCAAAACGGTGAAAGCCCCTTCTCCCGACTTGATGGCATACCTACCTGTGCGAACGTGGTCGGCATACTTGGTGTGCCTCATCAACGTGGTAAAACCATGAAGACTATGTTGACGGGCAATGGGAGTGAGCTTGGCCACTACCGAGTCGGCATTATCATCCGTGTCTATGTAGATATAGCTGGTGGTTTCTGAGGTTGAAAAAGCACTGAAGAAATAGTAAAAGGTCAATCCGCATACCAGAAGAACGCAGATGGCCGCAGCAAGTAGATAGTAGTTTTTATGCTGTTTGTCCATGTTTTCAATTGAAAATGTGATTCGAGTGCAAAGGTAGTTGAAGTTGAAGACAAGGCAAAATAATTGCGCATATATTTTCTGACCTCATTCATGAGCCATGACCGCCGAACACAACCGTTCTCGATACGTCTGGCAATCGCATTGAGTTTGGCCTCTAAATTCAAGTTGATTGGCATTCAAATTCAAGTTGCTTGGCCTCCAAAGTCAAGTGAGTTGCTGGGTGTTCGTGTTGATGTGGAATTGTCGTTGCTCGATTTCGTTCGTATCATCCTTACATTTAGTAAGTTAGCGTGATGCTCCCTATGCGATGACAGGTTATTTATGGGTCTGTTTTCAACTGCATGCGAAGGTTGAAGGATGTTGAAAAAAAGAAGATGAGTTGGTTTGCTTCACGCCTTGCTATAGAGAAAAAATTAATCTTTTCTACACCTAAGTGCGAGTTTTTCAAACACTTTTTATAATTTTGCTCTTGCTGGTTAACTCCGCGAATTAATAATAGGCAAGAAAAAACTCAAATTTTCTACACTAAAACAAGATTTTTAAAAATAATTAATTAATTTTGTGCTTGGTGGTTGACTCTACAAAAAATTACATAATAACACATTAATGACATTAATTATGATGAAGCAATTTTTAATTTTGATACTTTTATTTGCATCATGCAATATCGTATCATTTGGAGCAGGTCAACATGAAGGCAAAGAATCTTTGCAAGTTCTTATTGATAATTCTCTGGAGGCGGCTTTGAAGAAAAGGGCAGCAGAACCACTTACTAAAGTGGATAAAACGCTTTCCTCAAAGAAGGGAAATGTGTGGGTATATTGGCAAGCGTATCTACAGATGTGTAAGTCTGTATATTATGCTTCTGAAAAACAAGATAGTGAAGCAAAAATCAATTTGGAGTGCGGTATAAACTTGCTGGACAAGGAGCAAAATAAGACAACAGAAGATTATGCACTTCTTGGATACATGCAAAGTCAATTTATCCGTTACACGAAAGGCATGGAGAGTGGAATGTTGTCAGCAAAAGCTAAGCGTAATGCATCCAAAGCTGTAGAGCTAGATTCTATAAATATACGAGGGTGGGTTGTGTTGGGCATAATTGACTTTTACACACCAAAGCAATATGGTGGAAAAGAAAAATGCGAGAGTTATTTGCTCAAGGCTATCAGTTTACCCTCTCAAAGTATAGAGAATCAATACAGGCCATCCTGGGGCAAAATGGAAGCATATTCATTGCTCTTGGCCTATTACAATGAAAATGGCAAGAATGACAAGGTTAGGCAATATTACAAAATAGCTATAAAGGAGTTTCCCAATGAACCGTCATTGAAGAAATATGAAAACTATTAAGTTGGTTGTTCTAATGTGGCTAGCACTATTTATCACATTAGATATTCATAGTCAGACCACCATAACGGGACGGGTATTGGAAGGTAAGGAACCAGCTTTTGCAGCCAGTGTTTTCCTTACTCCACACCGTTGTGTGAATACAACTACGGATGAGAACGGTTACTTTAGCATTGAAATATCAGACAGTCTTTATGCAGACACACTAATGGTTAGCTATTTGGGGTATAAAGACTATAAAATTCTATTGACCAATTGGAAAAAGCCTTGTATCATTTCTTTGGTTTCAAATCAAAGTACAACAACACTTTCCGAGGTAGTTGTACGAGCTGACCCTGTTGCCAGTAAGGAGTTTGCATCAAGTCAGCTAGACAAAAGTACTATTTATATGACACCATCGGCAAGCGCAGATCCTCTGCGGGCTGTTGCGCTGCAACCATATAGTACGTGTACCGAGGAAAGCGCCAATCCACAGTTAAGAGGTAGTTCGGGTAATTACAGCAGAGTTTTTATCAATGGTGTACCCATAAAAAATCCTGTCCGTAATCAGCAACTTAACGGCATTGGTAATTTTAGTTTGTTCAGTGCAGACATAGTTGGTAAACAGTTTGTTTATCCCAGCAATCCACCATTGGAATTTGGCAATTCTATTGGTGGCATTGTTGCTTTAAACACTACGGATAATTTAACGCAAAAGCATGAGACTAATCTGTCCTTGTCATTGGCCAATGCTGGTGTGTTTCATGCCACACAGATAAACGACAAAACCTTCTTTCAAGTGTACGGAAACAGACAAAAATCAGAACTGTATAAAAATCTTAACATTAAGAGCCTAGACTATCTCCAACGCTTTGCATCCACAGACGGTGGCGTAGATTTTCGGACAACGGTATCTACTAAATCATACATAAACGGATACGCTTATATCATTAAAGAATCCTATCTGGCTGAGCGCGGAATGTATAATTATCTTGGGATACAGGATGCCAAAAATATCAGGAATTTTAATGTACTAAACTATCGCCTGCATGCCAAAGAAGGAGTATTGGGAGTTAATGCAGCATTAGACATGTCTGACAGTAACTACAATTATGGCAACATCTCTGACACAACCTCACAAAAATGCGTGTTTATTTCTGCCTTCTATAAACATTTTTTCCCAAAGCAAATAACTATAAGTGTAGGAGCAGATTATGAATATAACTCGTATCATTATCATGGTAATTACCCTATTTATATTTATGATTTAGCAAACATTGCGTCAACACGATATGGTAAAGACAATCTTCATACTACAAAATACGAGGCTTATGCTTATGGGAAATGGATAATAGGCAGTTTCATATTAGGAGCAAGTGTCCGCAACATATTTCAACTTGGCGAAAAAACAAGATGGTCATATCAAGCAAACGTAAAATATGTTCTAAACAGGAAATGCTCTCTGATAGCATCGTTTGGCCGATACAATACACTTTGCTCACCAAGTTATGTTGTCCGAAAGTTTGATAATGCCAAGTCACGACAAATGTCATTGGATTGGAATTGCAATCTAACAAAAAACAGTGAATGCAAAGTAGCTGTTTATTGGAAAGAAGAAAGTTTACCGCAACATCTTATTAGTAGAAAAGGAGTTCATGTGGTAGATAATAATATTATAGGTTTAGAATTGTATGGTAAATATTCGTGGTCTTGCCTTGAGTTGTCTGGAAGCTGTTCTTTCATTAAAGCGAAGATGAAATATAACAACTTGACTTTTGATTCTGACAACAGTTTTGGACACATGGGTAAATTTATGCTGTCATACTTGGATCCAAAAATAATAAATATCTCAGTATCTTGCTTATATAGAGGTGGACTGCCTTATACTCCAATCATATCGAGAAACGGCAATGTCGTGTATGGTAATCTCAACAGTGAAAAGTATAATGACTATTTTACACTGGACTTATCAATAAACAGATACTTTCAAATTGGAAAAATAGGAGTAGTTCCCTTTATCACAATCACCAACATAACAAATCACAGTAATCAACAATATAACTATTATAGTCAGAACTATGAACAACAATTCGTCAAATTCTATAATAAAAGGTTGATATATGTTGGATGTAATGTAAGATTATAAAGGATACCAAATGTTTGCATTTTGAGAGCGTTCATAATTTATATTTATGACCCTGAAGATGCTAAAGATTCAAAATCGAAGTGCAAAATTTGTTGGTGTTTGGATTGTACAAAAAACATGAAAAACACCGCGGAGGTTTGCCATGCGGCCGGGGGCGCGAAGCCCCCGAAGAGCACAATCAGCAATACAAAAAAAGCAAAAGGGAGACCGCAGTCTCCCAAAGATTAATTAACTTTGTATTGTATATGTATCATCAATTAACCTCGGAGCAAAGGTCGCAAATTTTCGCCTTACTCCAAAAGAAAACAGCGAGAAAAGAAAT
>JAQYPT010000004.1 GCA_028726625.1 Prevotellaceae bacterium
CTCTCTCTCTCTCTCTCTCTCTTATATAATAATAGGTATATCTTCTCTTATTCCCCTTTCTGCGCATTCTGCATTATTGCGCAGCGACTCTTTGTGTCCGTTTGTGGAGGGTAATTCCCTGCCTTCCTTTATGGAAGTATATTCAGAAATTAAAAATCATATTCAAAATTTATTGTAACGTTATGAGCAAAACAGAAACCAGAGCCGCAGGTAAAAAGGCGGCTTACATCAGTCCTAATATCGTTTGCTTTTCAGTAGAGTATTCGTTTTGTGCAGCAAGTCCTTCGGATGGTGGACATAAGAATGCTGAGCCCGATCCTGATCCTTTGGAACCGGATGATGGTCAGTGGTAAGCGGGCAACTCTTGAATACTTTATTCGTAATAACCATTTTTAATGAATTAATTTTATAAAAATTGATACAGATGAAAACAAAATCATTTATCTCATTTGCGGTTTGCGTGGCTGTATCTGTGCTGATGTGTAGCTGTTCTAACGAAGAGAGTGCTGATAGTAATAGTAATAGTAATGGACAGCTTACCGCCTTTACAGGAGGTATCGTAACAGAAGTTCCTATGGAGCGTATGCAGCTTAGTACTCCTGAAATTTCAACAGAAGTCCCTGGCTTTCTTACTCGCACCTCTATGAATCGTAACGCCATCGGTGGTCAAGGAGCTTTCCTTTGGGAGCCTAAAGACGTGATCTATGTAGAGGACGATAATGGTAAGTTAAACAAAAGTCAGAATACTATCACCGAGTCAGCCCCCCGCACTACATTCTTGGTAAATGGCTCTTACAGCACCAAGGGGCAATACGATGTGTATTATTGCGGTACTAACTCTGGTATCGGTGAAAAGAAAGTTGTTATCGCCAGCAATCAGACACAAGTAGCCTTTAACAACACCAAGCATTTTGGCGCCGCTGGCGATTGCGGTGTAGCAACGGCAACGAAGACTACCGTTGCAGGCAAGAGCGGCTATCGTTTCGACTTGGAGCACAAGGCCTCTTATCTTTGCTTCCTTCCCTATATGGCTATTAAGGTGCAGCGCGCAAACTTTAGGATCAAGCGCATAGAGATAACCTCTGATAACAATATTTCCGGTACTTATGACCTTACCCAATCAGGTCTTTCCGGTACGGGTAATTCAAAGACAATTACGCTGAATGTAGGTACTGATGGAAATGGTCTTAAGCTTGCTGATCAAGCTACAGCAACGAAAAGTATTAAAAACTCTCTTTACGTAGTTATAGCCCCCGGCACCCATGCCTTGAAAGTAAAATATACAGTTTCAGACGCAAAGAATACGGTTATGACAATAACCAAAAGTTATAAGTCACATAACTTTGGTGCCAATAAGATTTGTGATATTCCCGTCAATCTTGGTGTTAGACATTACAGCGGTCGCAATTATTACATGTGGGATGCCGCCGAGAACTATTGGTCCGGTCACGAGTGGGACGCTGCTGATCCTTGGCAGCCAACAGAGATAGGTGCAACAAACAGCGGTTATCCCAAGTCCAAGGCTGCCGATGCTTCTCGTTGGTATAACGAGGGTAGCGGTCCTTTACAGGCTTCCGTCAATCCTCTCTTCAAGAAACTTCCCAATGCCAACGAAATGGCTTGGTACGTATTGAAGGGTGATGCTCATTGGGACAATAGTACTCTGTGGGAGGTTTTCGGTGAGCTTCACACTGGTGGTCTATGGCTGAAGAAGCTCAGCGTAATCGCTCAAGAAAACCGCAAATCGCTTGCTGCTTTAAAGCAGGCAGATCCCAACGGTAGAGATTTGCGTGCTTCTTACTGGTACTACACCGTTCCTCCAAAACTCAGCAAGCCTTCCGATAGTGAGATTGGTAAATACTTCTTCCTCCCTGCGTTGGGCTGTTACGCCGAAGATAAGTTATCCTACTTCGGTTCCTTCGGTCTGTACTGGTCGTCTAGTGCAGATGCCAGCAGTAGTAGACGCTCGTGCTGCCTGATCTTCTCCAGTGATAATGACGTGCACGTGCACTTCAGCTACTACCGTAGCTACGGGTATGTAGCGCAACCTTTTGAGTAGTCTCCCCGATAGTTTTATTTTGAGCGGGCCCTTTAAAAGGCCCGCTCATAAATACCGCCTTTGGCGGTCGATTTCGACACAAGTAACAAAAAGAGACCTAAAATGGGTCTCTTTTTGTCACTTATTCCGAACTCGCGTATAATTTCATCATGAACTTGTGTTCTGCCCTTACAGCCTGTTGTTTCTTTGACAATAAGCCGGAAACCCTGCCGGTACACATAGAGAAATCAAGGCAATTGGAACTTTTCTAAAGATTTTCTTATCCCGAACTCGCGTATACCTTTAATGATAGTGTGATGAAATCAGGAAAACTCCACATTCTTCATTTTGCTCCTTACTTGCCTATTGATGTTTCTTGTTTTCACCTTTATTCTATTGTACCTTTGCATCGTCAGTCAGAGAGACTGATTCGGCAGACAATCAATCCAGGAAGCGGTAACCCAGACGATAAGCCGGCATCGAACAGGAAACCGCGTACCATGAAAAACACACAGCCGAGGAAAAATAATCAATCATTAAAAACACACAAATTATTATGGCAGTAATGTATAAACTGTATCAAGACAAGAGAGTTACCTCTTCAACCAAAGGCAAGTGGTATGCTCGCGCTATTCATCCACAAGTAATCGAAACCGACGCTCTGGCCGAACGCATTCAGCGCAACTGTACCGTGAAGCGCAGTGACGTGGTGGCCGTACTGGCCGAGTTGGTAGAGGTGATGCAAGACGAATTGCAACAGAGTCGCGTAGTGAAACTTAACGGATTTGGTTCGTTTAAAATTGGTTTGAGAACCAAGCCTGCCGACAAGGCAGCCGATTTTAACGTGACCAGCAACGTGGTGAACTATCGCGTGAACTTCCTTCCTGAGATGACGGGTGGCGGCGGCAAGGGCAAGAAGCGCAACCGCAAGTTCCTCGACGGTCTCAAGGTTCAGGAGGCTCCCAAGAACCCCGTGGACACGAAGAAACCCGCCGAAGGAAAAACGGAGGAAAACGTAGATCCCAATCCGAAACCTTAAATCTTCCATCCTCCCTGCCCTCTTGGGTGGGGAGGAGTTTTGGAAAAAATCATGAATCACTATGAAACGCATCAATTGGAAACTTATATTCAAGATCATCATCACCATCGCCACCGCCATCCTGGGCATGCTCAATTCGCAAGACAAACTGCCTTACAACGAAAATTGAAGAGCATCACGGGAGGACCGTTGGACTGGGCGTATCGAACAGTGGAACGTACGTCTGCGCCTCGTGACGAACGTACTTTTGCTTCTGGCAGCCATCGTGGCTATTCTCAGTTGCTCGAGGATTCTCTGAAGGGCGGATCATTAACAAAGTTGATTTGAAAAACCACCCTGAAACAAGCAAAGCCAACCCGCCACGGTTGGCTTTGCTTTTGGCTGATGCAGCATGACAGGGTAACGCTTGCTGCTTATCCCCTGGGGCGGAATCGGGCTATGGAACGGATGTGATACATCCCTTTTTGTGAAAACTATTGGTCGAGAGAAAGTATCATTTTAGGTTTGTAACAAATATTTCATGCGTTTTTTCTTGGTTTGGTATGGACGAATGCCTACATTTGCACGTAAAATAGTAAGTTACAATACATTTCATGGCATACTGGTTGGCTGATGGTTGACGCGATACTCCATTTTTACAATATACTTTTAAATTGGGACCACACGGCATTGTTGGCAGTGAACGGCTACCATTCTGAATTTTGGGATCATTTCATGTGGATGTACAGTTACAAGTGGACCTGGGTGCCGTTCTATGTTAGTTTGGCCTATGTGGTGTTTCGCAACTTTTCGCTGAAAGTAAGTCTGCTGTTTGTGCTGTGCATCACGCTGGTTATTACTTGTGGCGACCAAATTACATCCACGGTGATTCGTCCTTGGGTGGGGAGGCTGCGGCCGAGTCATTTGGATAATCCCATCTCACCGCTTGTCCATATTGTGGATGGATACCGTGGTGGCGCCTTCAGCTTTCCGTCGGCCCATGCCGCCAATAGTTGGGGACTCACCAGTTTCATGATTCTTCTCTTGCGACGGCGTTACCTCTGCCTGTTTCTGGTTTTCTGGGCCTTGCTCACGTGTTATTCGCGTTTGTATCTGGGCGTTCACTATCCAGGCGACTTGCTGGCTGGCATGCTTATTGGTATATTGTTTGCCACCCTCATCTACTTTTTGTTTCGTTTCTTGGTAACTCGCTTTGCCGATGCCGATGAGGTGAAGCCCAAAACGCTGGTGCATGTAAACAGTCCCATCGCCGTGGGGTGTCTCACGATGGTGGTGATGGTGGGACTGAGCTGTTAGCGTAAGGAACAAAGAAATGCAGAACAACGAATGGAGTTGAAAACATGACCGATTACCATCAACGATTTGACGAGTCCTTGCAGGAATCATACGGCGACAACGGTGCTGCCGATTCGGCACCTGTCGGAGAGCCGGTGGCCGACTGTGGCGAGCCTTTTCATCCCATTGCCCATTTTCACTCACCATTTACGTCCAAGTTTGGCATTCCCAAGCAGAGCGGACTGGCAGCTGGTTTGCAAGGCACGCTTGTCTTTGAGCCTCCTTATCGCCAAGCTGATGCCTTGCGAGGCATCGAGGGCTTTGACTATCTGTGGCTCATTTGGCAGTTCAACGCCAATCCACATCAGTCGGACAGTCTGTTGGTGCGCCCGCCCGTGTTGGGCGGAAACCAGAAGGTAGGCGTGTTTGCCAGTCGTTCACCCTTCCGTCCCAACCCCATCGGTCTGTCATCGGTGTTGCTGGAGCGGGTGGAGTGGGACACCCCGCAGGGATCTGTGTTGCATGTGCTGGGGGGCGACTTGATGGATGGGACGCCTATCTACGATATCAAGCCCTACGTTCCTTATGCCGACTGTCATCCGGAAGCCCGAAGCGGGTTTACCGATTTGTCGAAGATTCAGCGGTTGAAGGTGGTGATTCCCGATGAGGTGGCGCATCAGTTTACGCCTGACAAGTTGCGCACTTTGAAAGAGGTGCTCTCCCTTGATCCGCGTCCGGCTTACCAGCGGTCGAGCGAAAAAACATACGGCATGCCGTTTGATGGAAAGGATGTGAAGTTCAAGGTTGTAAAAAATGATGCCATCCCAGGTTGGGATGGGCAAGATGCACAATCGGCATCGTCTGCCTGTTGTACCACGGAAAACGCTTCTTTAAAAATGTCTGACGGAGCGGAGCGTGGAGGGACATTGATTGTTCTGGGCATCTCTGAAGGATGAATAAAAAATCCACTGATGACTAATGACCAAAAGTGGGCAACAGTCAGCAGTGGAAATATTTGATGATGAATCGCGCGGGATACGCACCAATGTATAGATGTGGCTGGCGTTAGTTGTTATCTTCTTCTTCTGTTGAGGGGACAGCCTCTTCGAGTTGTTTGGAATCGCCTATATTGGTCATCCTCACAATCACGATACTCACTTCGTACAGCATCCAAATAGGCAGAGAGACGATGAGCAAGGTGAACACGTCGGCCGTAGGTGTGACGATGGCTGCAAGGATGAGAATGGCGACAATGGCATGTCGACGATATTTAGACATCCATTCGGCCCGCAGCAATCCGAAGATGGCCAATAGCCAGCTGATAACGGGAATCTCAAACACAATGCCAAACACCAAGCTCATCATGAGCATCGTATCCATGTACGACTGCAGCGACAGCATGGTTTGCACTTCATTGCTGACCTGGTAGGTACCTAAAAAGCGAACCGTGAGGGGGAAGATGAGATAATAATTGATGAGAATGCCAATGATGAACATGACATACCCGCTGCCCACAATCTTGAGGGCATAGCGTTGTTCGCGCTGGTACAAAGCGGGTGAGATGAACTTGTACAGCACGTACAATATATAAGGTGAGGCGCACAAGGCACCAAAGCAGAGTGCCGTCTTCATGTGTATCATGAACTGCTCGGTGAGCCCAATGTTCACCAATTGGATGTTGAACGGCTCTACGCCCAGCAAGCGATACGTCACGAACTGGCTGTCCTTGGGTGCCAGTACAATGTTAAAAAGCTCTTCCTTGAACATGAATGCCGCGATGCCACAGATGAGGGCTACGGCAATAATGCGTATGAGTGTGCCACGAAGCACGTCCAAATGTTCCCAGAAGGTGAGTTCTAAATCTTCTTCCATCATGAAACCCTCCATGGGTGGTGTGTCAATCCCTTCATAATGTGGTGGGATAGGGGAGTTTGAGAAGTACTGCTGTCGTCTTATTTCTTCGTCTCAGTGTCGTTGGTTTGTTGGTCTGGATCGAGATCTTTCTCGATGCCGTTCACGCCATCTTTGAAACTTTTCACTCCTTTACCCAAGCCTTTCATCAGCTCAGGGATTTTCTTTCCTCCAAACAGGAGAAGAACAACAAGTACGATGAGTACAATTTCCGGTGTTCCTAACATAATATCAATGTTTGAATTGAGCACCACGGGCTGCCCATCTGGTGAGAAACTCACTTGCAGGGTAGGCATCTGCCTGGATGCTATGGTTAGTGGTTTTGTTTTTTCAATGTATGTTTCGCATCACCATTGCTGGCGAGTGCGATGATGCAAATGTACGAATAATATTTCAAACGGCAAGAATAGGGGCTGAGAAATCAATGTGGTAGGTCAATATTTCTCAGATTTTTCAGCTCTTATACACGGTTCTTATATTTAAAAAGGTCGTTTGTTATCATAAACAATCCTATTAGTTGATTAGCTTTCAATTCGTTGTTAAAAAACAGGATTGTTCCTGAAAACAAAACACTTTTTTATATAAAAGATCTGTGAGAAAAATATAAAATATTGCACTAAAAGTTTCCACAGTGTGAAATATTACACTACATTTCCACTATGGAGAGCATGCGCTTTGTTTCTTCTTGCGTGGCACATTTTTTGCTATCAATTTGATTGTAAAAAAGACAACGAAATATTTGTCCCTTATCCTGATTATTTCTATATTTGCACCATAACATCTTATCAACAAACAATTACACACATGGCAATCAATCATTCCAACATACCAAACTATAACAGTAGCCAATGGCATATTGTAGTTCAAAAGCGTGACACCCCCTCACGGTTTGAAGCCGTCGTGCCAACGTCAACCTTACAAGGAATTGTTACGCGAATCGTTCATGTTGACAGACTCTCTGAACTGCTCATCAAGGCAGTGAATAACAGAACACGGGAACGCAATTATTTCAAAAAACTGGTGGAACTCTTTCAAGGTGAGGTTACCGAAGAAGAGTTTGACAAGGCGATTGAAGAGAATGAAGATGATTATGTCATCACGGCTGACGGAACACCGTCCCGGGAAGATTTGATGCTGGCGTGCGAGGCTGCCAAGCAGATAAAAGATGTAAAAGATCTTGATGACTTCGCTGCCCTCTTCTCTTTTAATCCGGAATCCACGATAAAGGAAATTGAAGCCAAATGACAAAGTATATTACCCCGGGGGATCTTGTGGAGGGGAAGAAATGCCATGTGATGACACGCAAATATGAGTTTAAAAGGTTACAGAAAGACCCTATAACGAAAAGGAACATGGTCATGTACGAATTAGACAGAAATTGCAGCGTAGAGATAACCCAGTGCATGGACCTGTCTGAAGATGACTTGCACTTGCGTCTGGAGAAAAAGGTGGGGATGCAACTCGGTGACTGTCTCGTGGGAGATGCCATACAAATGTACATCGACACCTTCCGACCTGTCACGTTCACGGTCAAGGAAGGACAAAGCGGACGGCACGGAGCATGTCTCGTTGACACGAAAAAGAGAACGATTGGTAAATTGAAATATAACGTTGCGGTATTTAACAAGCTCTTGGGGTACTCGCCAAACAGCATAACTGAAAAGTAAAAATGAAAGTTGAAATATTAACTTTATGCGATTTCGCACAGACATACAGAGACAGATTGACGATAGTTGGAGCATTCTCTTCCATAAATGCACAAAAGTTTCCTGTGGACATCACTGATGTCTCATTCGTGGCAAAAATAGCTTTGGAGAAACCAGACAACAGAGAGCACGACGTGGAGATAACCATTAAGAAGGAGGGAGAAGAAGAACCTGTATTCGGACCCGTTGCCGCACCGTTGGACCTGTCTGATAACAAAGAGGATTTTCTTGAAGCCAACCTCATTATTAAAATCGGGCATCTCACAATACCTTCGCAAGGAAAGTACCATTTGGTATTCTCATTTGATGGGAATGAAACAACAACTCCTTTATCTGTAGCGGAACAGAAATAATAAATTCAACTTCATTCGCTGAACGCCAGCCTTCATTGTTTACAACATTCGAATTGGTTCGATTGTTTCAACTCGTTGTAAAAAGAAGTGTGTTCCGCCATATTCGCTTCATTCGTTGTTCTATAACATTGCCCTAAATGAAAGAGCTGTGCCCCGGATGTCTTTCTCTCATGAGCGTGAACGGAGATTCCCGTTTATCAAAATTCGCTGGTAAAGTGGAATTTGATGTGCTTGAAGTCTTGCTGCGCCATGCTCAGCATGTAGCTTGAGTCGGCCAGGAACACGTCGCGTCCCTGTCGATCCTTGGCCATGTACTGGTATTTGCGCTTCTTGAAGTTTTCCAGCTCCTCTTGGTTGTCGGCTTCTATCCAGCAAGCCTTGTACAGTCGAACCGGTTCCCATCGGCATTTGGCATTGTACTCGTTCTCCAGGCGGTATTGAATCACCTCGAACTGCAGTTGTCCTACGGTGCCGATAATCTTGCGTTGGTTGAACTGGTTGATAAACAACTGTGCCACACCCTCGTCCATGAGCTGCTCGATGCCTTTGTTGAGCTGTTTTGACTTCATGGGGTCTTCGTTCTCGATGTACTTGAACATCTCGGGTGAGAACGATGGCAGTCCCTTGAAGTGAATCTCTTCGCCCTCGGTGAGCGTGTCACCAATCTTGAAGATGCCGTTGTCGGGCAGGCCCACGATGTCGCCGGGGTAGGCTTCGTCGATGGTGCTCTTGCGCTGCGCCATAAACTGGGTGGGCGACGAGAAGCGTACCGTCTTGCCGTTGCGCACGTGCAGATAAGGCTGATTGCGCACGAACTTGCCCGAGCATACCTTGCAGAAGGCGATGCACGAACGGTGGTTGGGGTCGATGTTGGCCGTGATTTTGAAGATGAATCCCGTGAACTTAGGCTCTTCGGGGCGGATGACGCGTTCTTCTGCCTGTGTGGGTTTGGGGCTTGGCGCAATCTCTACAAAACAGTTGAGCAGTTCCTGAACACCGAAGTTGTTGAGCGCCGAGCCAAAAAACACTGGTGCCACCTCAGCCGATAGGTAAGTCTGCTTGTCAAAAGTGGGGTACACGCCATCAACCAGTTCGAGGTCATCGCGCAGTTGGGCGGCCTCTTGTTCGCCCACCTGTTTGTCCAGTTCTTCACTTTGTATGTCTACCTCCACCTTCTCGGTCACCCGTTGTTTGTTGGGTGTGAAGAGGTTGAGCTGCTGTTCGTAGATGTTGTACACGCCTTTGAATTTTCTTCCTTGTCCGATGGGCCAACTCAGTGGGCGCACCTTGATTTGGAGTTCTTTCTCCAGTTCGTCCAGCACGTCGAAAGGGTCACGTCCCTCACGATCCATCTTGTTGATGAAGATAATCACCGGTGTCTTGCGCATGCGGCACACCTCCATCAACTTACGGGTTTGTGCCTCCACACCTTTGGCCGAATCGACCACGATGATGGCCGAGTCAACGGCCGTGAGGGTGCGGTAAGTGTCCTCAGCAAAGTCTTGGTGGCCCGGCGTGTCGAGAATGTTGACCTTGTAGCCTTCATAATCAAACTCCATGACCGAGGTAGATACCGAGATACCTCTTTGTTTCTCGATGTCCATCCAGTCGCTGGTGGCCGTTTTCTTAATTTTGTTGTTCTTAACTGCTCCAGCCACTTGAATCTGTCCACCGAAGAGCAAGAACTTCTCGGTGAGGGTGGTTTTACCTGCGTCGGGGTGTGAGATGATGGCGAAGGTTCGCCTGCGTTGTATTTCGTCCATAAATTGTTATTTCGTATGCATGCACTTCGTGAGGCTCTCTTCCCAATGAGGGATTTCGATGCCAAAGGTTTCCTTGATTTTGGTCTTGTCCAACACGCTGTAGGCTGGTCGGTGAGCTGGTGTGGGATATTCAGCGGTGTGCAGCGGCTTGACGTGGCAGGTGGTGATGCCCGCGATGCGGTGAATGGCTTTGGTGAAGTCGTACCAGCTGGTGACTCCCTCGTTGGAGAAGTGGTAGATGCCCGGCACGATGCCCTTGTCGATGATGGTCATGATGGCCAATGCCAGGTCGTGGGCGTAAGTGGGTGTGCCTATCTGGTCGAAGATTACGCCCAACTGCTGCTTCTCTTGGCCCAGTCGCAACATCGTCTTGACGAAGTTGTTGCCGAAAGTAGAGTAGAGCCAAGCCGTGCGGATGATGACATGTTTTGGGCATATCTTCGCCACGGCCACCTCACCTGCCAACTTGGTGGCACCGTACACGCTGTTGGGGCAGGGTGTGTCGGTTTCGATGTAAGGCGTGTGTTGCGTGCCGTCGAATACATAGTCGGTGCTGATTTGCACCATCCATCCGTCGCGCTTGTCCATTGCAACAGCCAGGTAAGTTGGCGCCTCGGCGTTGAGAGCCGTTGCCAATCGCTTGTTGCTCTCGGCCTTATCCACGGCCGTGTAGGCGGCGCAGTTCACGATACCATCGATTTCGTGTTCTTCCACGAACCTGTTGATGGCGTCGCTGTCGGAGATGTCCAGTTCGTTGACGTCGGTGTTAAACCAGTGGTGCTCCGGATAATCCTTCTGCAGCACCTGCATTTCGTTTCCCAGTTGGCCATTGCAGCCTGTGATAAGTATGTTCATAGTTTTAATCCTCCTCAAATTGAAGTCCTTCGTTGCGATCCTTGATATAATAATCAGACAGCATGCCGATGAAGGTAGTAATCTCCTGAATGGCATGTGTGGTGTCGGGCGAGATGTCCTTGTGTTGCAACCGCAGCAGCATCACGCCGTACAGGGCGTTGAGGCATACCTGTATCTCGTCTTCCTCATGTTCGCCTTTACGCCTCAGCTCCACGATAAACGGCAGCACCTTGTAGTACTGTGCCGAGTAGAAGGGAAACTTGGTGCTTTGCAGCAGTCTGCGGTGCAGGTCAATGAGGTCGGTAACGATGACCTGGTTAATTTGCAGATGTCCGCCCTGTCGTTTGCCTTCCTCGTTCATCATGCGAATGAGGTTGCCGTACCAGTCTACCATTTCTTCCTTCTGTTCGTCCGTGTAGTCGAACTGACTGATGTATTCGCGGCGGATGCGCGACAGCGAGCATTCGTACACGCGGATGATGTCTTCTACCTGCCACATATATAAGATGTATTCGGCGATGCTCTTTTTGCGTAGTTGTTGTGAGATATACACGTTTGATGTTGTATTAAAAGGTTGAATATTCGGTGGGGTGCTTCGGCGTTTCCAGGTGAAACGGCATCGGCTTGCCGTGCCAGTCAGCGGTTTGACAATAACTGGCTAATAGTGGAAGGTGTAAAGATTGAACACCGTCCCGATGAGGATAATGATGGAACACACGATGACGATGCTCCCAATAATCTTGTTGATAATCACGATGCCGTTGTTGTCAAACTTGCCACGCACCTTGTCGATAACCCAAGTCAGACCGTACCACCACAGCAAGGCGCCGCCAAAAATGCCCAAGTAGCCGCTCACCATCTCGACAGGATGGTCGGGGACGACAAACTTAAACTGCGCATACATGGCGATAAACAGCAGAATGATGAGTGGATTTAAAAATGTTAACCAGAAAGCCGTGATGCCATTGTACAGGTATGTACCCTTCGTTTTACCGCTAACGTGCATGTGCTTTGTGGGGTTGTTGCGAAAACTGTAAATGCCAAACAGCAACAGCAGTATGCTGCCCAATATTTGCAAAACAAAAAGATTCTTGGGGTTGGTTATCAAATCCATCACAAAACTCATACCAAAGCCCGTGAGCAGTGCGTAAATGATGTCAGAACATGTGGCGCCAAAGCCTGTTACCAAGCCATACCAACGTCCCTTGTTTAACGTTCGCTGAATGCACAACACCCCCACGGGACCCATCAGTCCCGAAGCAATCACTCCGATGATGATGCCCTTCCATATTTGGTCGATGATATCAATGTGAAACTCAAACGGCATAATGTATGCAAAATTGCGAAAATTATGCGAGATGCACAAATTTATGATGCTAAAGTTTGTGTTATACAAGTTTTTTAATACCTTTGCGAAACGTGTAAGAACCCCTCATTAGGTCTTCCCCGTAGGGTTCGTCTGTGTGCGAAAGGGCATGGCATATCTCGTGCAAGCAGAAGGGTGCAACGGTGATGCAGCCGATGATTGACACGCATCCACGCCCGCAAAGGGAGGTAGTAAACGATTTCTATACTAACTTATAATAAAAACGAAAACATCACATGAAAGCAGTTTCTGAATTGAAACCGTATGTAATCGGTTTAGACTTAGGTGGAACCAACTCTGTCTTCGGCATCGTTGACAGCCGTGGTGACATCAAGGCCACCACATCCATCAAGACGCAAGGATATGACAACGTAGACGACTATGTAGACGCTTCCATAGAGGCATTGCAGTTGATTATCGACCAAGTGGGCGGCATCGACAAGATTAAAGCCATGGGTATCGGTGCACCCAACGGCAACTTCTATAACGGAACCATCGAGTTCGCACCCAACCTTAGCTGGGGACACGACGGCATTGTGCCTTTGGCTAAGCTGTTCTCCGATAAGTTGGGCATCCCCGTGGCACTCACCAACGATGCCAATGCGGCAGCCATCGGTGAGATGACCTATGGTGTGGCGCGCGGTATGAAGAATTTCATCGTCATCACCCTCGGCACAGGTGTCGGCTCGGGCATCGTTGTGAATGGCCAGTTGGTGTATGGCAGCGATGGGTTCGCTGGCGAGTTGGGACACGTTGTGGTGCGTCGTGAGAACGGACGTTCGTGTGGTTGCGGTCGCTTCGGCTGCTTGGAGGCTTATTGCTCTGCCACCGGTGTTGCCCGCACGGCACGCGAATTGCTCGAAACAACCGATGAACCCTCTATCTTGCGTGACATGATTCCTGAAGACATCACGTCATTGGATGTGAGCATTGCCGCAGGAAAGGGTGACAAGCTGTCGCAGCATGTTTATCAAATGACGGGCGAGATGCTCGGTGAGGCTTGCGCCAACTTTGCCGCCTTCTCTTCACCCGAGGCATTTATCTTCTTCGGTGGTTTGACCAAGGCTGGCGATTTGCTGATGAAGCCTTTGAAGGAAAGCTACGACAAGCATGTGCTGAAGATATTTAAAGACAAGGCCAAGTTCTTGATAAGCGGGCTTGATGGTTCATCAGCCGCTGTGTTGGGAGCCAGTGCCATTGGCTGGGAGATATAAGCATCGCTGCCACTGCAATGATTAAGATGATAGATGCTGGCTTCAGCGAATTGGCTTTGATAGATTTCAAGCTTATCATCTAAGCCAGAGATAGTACAAAAAAGAAGGGTGTATCATACGCACAAGTTATGATACACCCTCTTTTCTTTTGTTATCGGCCTTAATTCTTGACAATCTTCTTGCCACCAACGATGTACACACCCCGTGGCAAGTTCTCAACATGGGTGCCGAGATACACTCCGTCGAGGGTATAAACACCGTCCTTGGGAGTAGATGCGTCGGTTGTAGTATGGGCAATACCGGTAGCATCGGGTACAATCACCACTTCGCTCTTCACTACTTTGCCGTCTTTCGTCACGCATTTACCACTCGGATCATAACCGATAGTGGCATCTGCCGGCTGCTCAATCTTGCAGCCTTCGAGCTTGATGTCTTGCCATTGGTAGATGGATCCAAAATGAGTTCCCTGAGCCTTGACAGTGGCATTGCGAATGACAAGCGTTGATTCTGCTCTCCCTACAAAGCCATAGTTACCACCATGAGCTACAACGGTACATCCATCAATGGTGATCGTCATTGGCTTGTTGGTGCTTAAATTAATAGCAGCCTGCTGACTCTCAATGGTAAGCGTGCCGCCACCCGTGATGGTCATGGGAACGTTAGAATTGACAGCAGGGCTTCCTGTAGCCTTACTCGTTAGGGAGCAATCGCCCTTCACCACACATTTCAACCCATCGTCATCGTTTATCAAGACCGTATAAACACGCGTGATATGAGCATTGTCCAAGGTGAGCACCTTGTTCTCGGCGTCGTAGTGTACCGACCCAGTAATGCCCTCACCAGTAATGTAACCTGTTTTGGTGTAGTATACCCCATTAATCATGACACTAGCAATTACGTTGCTTGCCTGCATCATGGACACCAAGACGAGGAGTAAAGAGAGTAATGTTTGTTTTTTCATCATATTACGAGCCACCCCTTTGAAACTCACCCCATAGGTGTGGCGTGAGCATGCCGTATCGGGGGCATGGGCATTTGGGTTATTTTATGTTTGCGGCTGCCAAGATGGGCAAGCCCGTATTATTACCTATAATGTTCAATTCTGCCACAAATTTAATAGTTTTTTGGATAGTTACAACATATTAGCAAAAAAAATGATGAAAATTTGGTAAATCAATGTATTTTGTTGGAAATTCATGTATACATCACCTCTCAATAGTGGGGGCAAACCCGATTTCTTGTTCATTTGGCAAAAGCCTATAAAACCAATCTGCCTTGCGCATTTTAATAGAATTGGCTTCCTGCCAATCTCTTCCTTTCACCACTTAAAGGTGACTATGATATCTCTTCGTATTTTCATTATTTACATTTTTAAGCGCAGAAAAGTGTGATAAAACTACACTTTTCCGCAGTTATTAGTGTAAAGTAATGGCAATTATTCCTGAATTAGACAAGTTTTGTGAATGAAATATGGAGAGGAGGGCACGATTGTTTGATGACAAACAGTTGTTGATTGCCAAAAGCCATTATTTTTCTTTGTTTTCATAACAAATTGGAAGGGTGAAACAACATCTTTG
The DNA here is from genome assembly GCA_028726625.1 of Prevotellaceae bacterium. GTDB lineage: Bacteria > Bacteroidota > Bacteroidia > Bacteroidales > Bacteroidaceae > Prevotella. The sequence continues at coordinate 15,098 of JAQYPT010000004.1, forward strand.
TATTTGGACTGTCAATGATTTGCAATTGCAGGCCAAACTGATGGACTTTGAAGACCAAAGTCAATGAGCTTGTACATGCTTGTATGTTGTTATGAATCAGATTGTTAGGTGAATGTTATTTGCTGCCTGTCATACAACACCAGATGATTGCAGTTAACCTGCTCAACCTGATTCGGCACCTTTCGGCTGAAGATAGAAGGGTTGGCGTGCGGCTTTTTCCTACTTTATTTTCCATATAAATGAGGATTGTGCCGTTTTCAAAATCTTTCTACCTTTGCCAGCGAATCAAAAGATGCATTTACTAACAAACCAAGGTGGGTTTTATAAATTACCACCCCTGAATTATTCAAATTCAATAAAAAATGATGTGGGTTACGTTTTGTTCTGCCTGTGTTCTTTTGAGAAGATGAAAAGGCATGTGTCAGACCGAGCTAATTTATAGGACTCACCTGTGTTTAATACGTTATGAAAATGAGAAATGTTTTCGCAGCCGTTTGTTTAATGGCGTTTGCTGTTCTGGGGTTTTCATCGTGCGACAATGACGAAGAAGAAACCAAAGTGTCTAATATCGAGTTGGCCAAGGCTCATCTCAATGGCGAGGTGGTGCTCTCCACGGCGGCTTTCATGAATGATTTTAACATCACTCGTTTGCCCGAAGGATGTCCGGCAAAATACAAGCTGACATGGGACAAGGATGTGCTCGTTATTTTATTGAACAACTTGAAAATTGGGTCGATGCCATTTGCCATCAACTTCGGCTGTCGTACGATGCTCGAGGATGTGAAAGCTGATGACAAAGACGCACCGAAGGGCGATGGCTGGATGAAGATTAGTGGCACCGACGGCTGCTTGGCCATGCCGGGAACGCCAGTAGGTGATTACAAAAAGGGCAGCGGCGCTACGGTGAAGGGATATTACAATGTAAAGTCGCGTGAGATTGAGTTCACCATGGATTTCAACATGGGCAAGACCATGCCTATGATTGCAAAGTGTGGTCGTCAGGTGGTTGACAAGAACAGACTGAAGAACTATGATGCTGAGCTGCAAGGGTTCATGAAAAAATTCAAAGAAGCCAAGGAGAAGGAAAAACAACACGGAGGAAAATAACCAGTCCCTCGTGTAGAAATGGGAGTTGGCGGGAGATTCCCTTAACTCCCGTTAACTCCCCCATGACTCCCCTTAACTCCCGTACCTTATTTCTCCAACCACAAAAAATATAGACGATGAATCCATTTATCCACAAACTTGCGCCACTTGGCTTCCTCATCAGCATCTTGATGATAACCCTGTCTTCCTGTCACAGTGACGACGATTTGCAGTTGGCTTCGGTGAGCGACGAATACACCGCACAGACCAAGGAGACGCTCACAGGCAATGTGGTGCTGTCCACGAGAACCTTTATCGGTGACGTGGACATGACACGACTGGAAACGGGGTGCCCCACGAAATTCAGTTTCACCTGGCAGGGTGACGAGGTGGAGATTCGGCTGATTGATTTCCATGTCGCCAACATGCCGTTCATCATCAACTTTCAGTCAAAAGCCCGCTTGTATGCACTAAATTCGTGGGAGCAAAAAGAATACAAAGGCAGCGGATGGGTCAAGATTTATGGTACGAACGGACTGTCGAAAACCGCTGATCGGGAAAGTAAACCGCTGGATCAAAAGAAGGGAGCCGTCATCAAAGGATATTACAATGTGTTGACCCACGAAATCAACATGAACATCAACTTTAACATGATGAACGTGTTCTCCGATTGTTTCTTGCAGAAAGTGGACAAACACCGCATTGATCGATACGATGAGGAAGTGAAACAATATCAAGCCGACCTGGTGGCTTATAAAAAGCAGAAGGGTGAGCTGTAGCTCATGGTCTGTCCAACGGTAAGCCTCAAAGATGATTAGAACAAACATCGTAAACACCAAACTCTTTATCCAGTCGCTGCTTCTCGCCTTTCTCTGTTGTACCCCGGTCAAGGCCCAACACAACCTTCGCTTGACCGTACGCCAAGAGGGTACAAGGCAACCCATCGAAGCGGCACGTGTCACCGTGGCTGGCAATAGAGCCATGGCCGGCGCCACCCATACCGTGACCGACCGCCTGGGCAATGCCTACATTCGTACCGAAACGCCTAAAACACTTTATTATGAAGTATCGGCCATTGGCTATGTTCCCCGAAAAGGCGACATACAACCTCATGACACGGTGGTGAGCATCATCCTGCATGAGGATGTTTTGCATCTGCACGACGTGGTGGTGACGGGTTCGCGAACGGAACGCCCCATCAAGTTGTCGGCCGTGACGACACAAGTCCTGGGTGGAAAACAGCTCATCGATGCGGGATACAGCGATCTGCAGCACGCCTTGCAGCAGGAAACACCGGGACTGAACATCCAGAAAGTGGCCTTCGGCAACGACATCTCCATGCAGGGACTTGATGCTCGTCATGTGCTGTTCTTGCAAGATGGGGAACGGATGACGGGCGAGATGGCGGGCAACTTGGACTACGAACGATTCAACCTGCATGCCATCGACCGCATTGAAATCGTGAAGGGAGCCAGCAGCACCCTTTATGGCAGTAGGGCATCGGGGGCAGTCATCAATCTTATCTCCAAGAAAGCCGACCGACCGCTGGATGTAAGGGCCGGCTTGCGCTGGGGACAGATGAATCAACACAACTACAAGAACCCTTCGCCGACCGATTTTCCATATATGTTCGAGAAAAACGCCGACCGGCCCAATCTGCAAGCGTGGCTCTCGGCTGGAGCAAAACAAGGGGCGTGGACAACGCAAACCGACGTGTGGTACAGCTCGTCGGATGCTTTTTACCTGTACCAAGCCAAACACGACAGCAAAACTTATACGAAGGAGGCCAATCCCTTCTTACCACACGACACCACGCTTGTTTCATCAGCCGACCGACCGCCCTTGGGCATTGAGGGAAAAGAACATTTATCGGTGGCGCAGAAGCTGTATTACGAACCGTCCAAACACTTGTCGCTGCAGCTCTATGGGTCGGCTTTTTTCATGAACTCGTATGACTTGTTGCAGGACATGAACTTCTCGCAAAGTCGTGACTACATGGCCGGACTGAAGTTGCGCTACGATGTCAAGAATTGGTTCAGCATTCATCTAAGTCTGCACGGCGACTTCTACGATCGGTTCAAGCGACACGAGCGCATGAACTTGCGCAAGAAGGTGTATCAAAGCACCATCTTCGAGCCGCGACTGAGCATCACCAGCAACTACTTTCCCAACCATGATTTGATTTTGGGCGTGGAGCATGTCACCGATAATCTCACCAGCGACCGTTTTGTGAACCGACGCATGACGACGCGCGCCTTGCACGAAACCGAGTATTTCGTGCAAGACGAATGGCAAGTGAACAGTCATTGGATGCTGTCAACGGGTGTGCGAACCAACTTCTCAAAAGCCTTCGGACTGATGTGGATGCCAAAGATTGCAGCCAAGTATTCGCCCGATGACCATTGGGCCTTGCGGGCCAACTACTCCATGGGTTACCGGGCACCCAGCATCAAGGAGTTGTTTTTCAATTGGGACCACATGGGCATGTTCCAGATACGGGGAAACGATCAGCTAAAACCAGAGAAAAACCACTATATCGCCTTGGGAACTGAGTATAGTGACGGCAAGGTGTTTGTTAACGTCAACGCCTACACCAACTTTTTCAGAAAGAAAATAGAAGGAGTGTGGCGCATCTACGACTTGCAGTACAACTTTGAGTACACCAATCTCACCAACCAGCGGTTCGTGGGACTCGAAACCATCTTGAAATGGAACTTCGCGCAGCGCTTCACCTTCAACGGAACTTACAGCTACGTCAACGTCAGCAAGCTGGAGGGTTTGCAGCTCAACACCACCTCACCCCATGCGGCGACAGGCAGTTTAGACTACACGCTGAACAAGCCCAACTATCGGTTGAAAGCCATCTTCAGTGCTTCTTTCATGGGAGAGAAACGCTTCGATGTGCAAGACCGCATCTGGGTGGGCAGCCAACAAAAAAGTTACGATGCCTACTTCCGCTGCACACTTCCCGCCTACGTCATCTGCAACCTGTCGGTGGTGCAAACGTTCTGGAACCAAGCCAAGGTGACCTTGGGCATCGACAACCTCTTTAACTACAAGCCCAGTACCTTAGGTTCGGGTGTCACCCTGTTCAACGTACCCGGAACCTGTGGCGCACGCGGTTATGTGCAGGTGGAATTCTTGGTCGACCAACTCGTAAAATCTCTGAAACGAAAACGATGAAAAATTATATAGTCCTACTTCTCACGCTTACCCTCCTCGGTTCGTGCGTGCGGTACGATGCCGAGGAGTTCACGGGACATACGCTGCCCCGCATCACCGGTTACAACACAGGCGTCACCAATGATTGGATGTACTTCAATCTGCGTACGGGACAGGTGTTCAACCGCACCGCACCCAACCAGGATATCAGCGAGGGCGAACAGTACCACCGTACCGACTGGGACTTGGCTTTCTGCGGACACCGTTTGCGCACCAACAGCGGCACGTCGGGAATTGGAAAGGGAGGAGCGGCCGACTTGGGCTACGGCAAGTATGACAAGTGGATGACGGCGGGCCAGCTACCCAGGAATTTGACATGGGCGGTAGATGATTCCACCGTGTCGGTCACCTACTCAAAGAAAGACTGGATACATCATTGCGTCACCCACAATCTCGACATTGACGCACACCCTTGGTTCGATCCCAACAGCGGACCGGCCACCACCTATACGAGTGCTAATCCTATCCTGGCCAACGCCGTTACCTTTTTAGCTCCGCCCCCCGTCTACACTCCTTCTTTTCACACCTACGTTGTGCGCACGGCCGATGGCAAGCGTTATTTTAAGTTGCAGATTGTTAGTTGGTACCACGCAGAAGCAGAAATTGGTGATTCTGGCGGCCGCATCAGTTATTACCTGGACGAGCTAAAAGAGTAGGGGAGAACCCGCGGTTCATCCTCACTCCTCGTACGCTGTTTCATTCTTGATGGCGACAAACGATATTTCCCATTATGCCAAAGCTTCGCTATGCAAGCAGAACACGGAAGTCGCCCAAATATAGGAAACCTCTGCACTTGCTGATGAAATCCTTTGGAATCCGCCTACCACCCCCTGTGACTATTCAGCGGTAGGTTCATGACACCCAATAATTGTTAACAAATTTTAATTACATCATTCTTTTTTGTTTTTATTCTTTTGTTTCTATGAAATCCCTTACCTTTGCACTCGCTTTTCGGCTGATATCTCATCAAAGATGATAATCAAGGAGAGATGGTAGAGTGGTCGATTACAACGGTCTTGAAAACCGTCGCACTGAGAGGTGCCGGGGGTTCGAATCCCTCTCTCTCCGCTTAATAAATTTGAGAAAGCCTTTGAGTTTCAATAACTTAAAGGCTTTTTTAATGCTCTTAATTTTTCTTTGACCCACTTTTTGACCCACTTTTTGACCCGGTTTTTGACCCACTTTTTTCTCCGAAGAATAATTCAGCATGAAATATTTTTTATTTGTTGTAAAGTATTTTCGTAATTTACATATTACTGATAATTAAAGATTTACAATTTTATTAGAAGGGCGGAATCGAACCTTTGTTTCAAATTATATCATTTTTTCCGTTTTGGTGTCAAAAACTGAAATGTTAAAATCGTTTTTTCCGTGTACTGCGCCCATGCTCGCAACACTCTTGACTACAGCCCTAATCTTGCAGCCCAATACCGTGAATTTGAAGCTGCTGCCACGACAGCCGCTTCTGTTCAGCCATTTACAAAACACACTGACGTAAGTTTTGGTCGAACAACCAATACCCTTATTCCTACACCTATTTGCCCCTTGTGGAGCCAGTGTTCCTACAGGCATCAGTTTGCACATTGTCATTCACGCTATGCGGAAAGCATACTGTCGTCATACTTTCACTACGCTCTGAATGAGGATGTGCGACTTTTTGCCTTGCGGAACACCTGCTCCACAAGAAACCCTTAAAACAGTCTGTGCTGTTTTAATCCCACGAAAAACACGGTTGCCGCTCATACTGAATCATCAACAGAGTTTTTCGTGCGACTTCGGGAGAGCGGTAAAGTCAATGTCTTATTGTAGTGCCTTATCAGGCAATCCCTACCTGTTCCCCTATGTCTGCACTTTGTGCCTTATGTATGTTGGCGTTTACACTCCTGCCGTCACTGTCTGGATTTAATTTTACTAAGCAAAGGTAGCAAGTCCTGTCAGAACGCCGAAATACCGCTGCGCTATTTTGGAATATTATTATGGCAGCCTTCCACAAATCATAGATTTGGGTTTTCCATGATAATCTACCAAAATTATTTCGCTTATCAGCCTTACGGGCTTGCTTACCTCACGCAAGTAAAATTTGAAATCCCGACAGCGATGCTGCAAAACAGCAGAGAACTAAAGGGAAAAGTATCACAACTTAACAACAAGAAACATGGAAATTATGAACAACAAAGTTACGTCGGTCAAGTTTGTACAGTGGGATGTAAATCCACAGCATTGTCTATGCAGTAGTAAGGTGTATCTATTGCGTGCCAAGCTCAACAGTGGTAAGAAGATGACACGTACAATGCAATCGTGCAGAAAATGGGTGTAGGCTATCTGCCAAATTTCAAGGCCATAAGAAAAGAAATACGCAGCATCAAAGGTAACGGAGGGACTAACCACCCCTCCATTAACAAAATACAAATGAAAGTCGATTTTTATAAATTCCAATGCTTTTCCATTGGCTATCCTTACGATGTTTGCAAGAGAACGCTTGCAGAAGCAAAGGAAGTCTATCGCCAAATGAAGTTTAAAGGGTATCGTCTCAGTTGTTCCATTCACGGATGTACCAGGGATGACGACAGCATTTTTCTGACCTTTACCCCATGGTGGGAAGATGAGGACGGCTTCGGACGCACAATTCTTACCTATTTGGGCGAGAAATACTTAAAATAAAGGTAAGAAATAATGAAGAGTATTAAGATTTAGGTCAAGAAACATTCTCATCGCTATTGCTATCGATGTGGTGCGGAAGTAGAATACGAAAAACATATAGGTATTGACTATCCATACTACTGCTCCATTTGTGATGTGAATATGTTTAAGTTTGAGACATTCAGAAAATAAGTGTATGGTAATGCCTCGGCTAACCATCGGGGCGCAATATATTTTTCTATCATGTTAAGATACCCAAGAATAGAAGTTATCAAACGTACATCATTTGTACCGACATATCGGGAGGAGTACGAAGTACAGACCATGCGTCCCTACCGCCCTATGAAAAGCAAGTACGGCATGAGCAAGGCACAAGCCAATATCCATGCAAGGCGTGAACTTGCCTTACTGAAAAAGGAAGGCTATGCGAAGGCAGTGTATAATTCCATGATGATAGAACTCGAAAAGTTCACACCCTAACTTACCCCCAATACTTCCGTGCTGCTGTCCACGGAAGTATTTTGCCGTGTGCTGCTCCCATGCTCGCAGCACTCTTATTTGTAGCCCCTAATCTTAATACCCATTGCCGTCAATTTGACGCCGCTGCCACGACATCCGCTTCCAATATCCCCCAGCAAAACACACTGACGTAAGTTTTGGGCAACTTGCGACTCCCCCTTTTGCCTATACCTATTCGCCCCTTGTGGAGCCAGTGTTTCTACAGGCATCAGGTCGCACCTCCTCATTTACGCTGCGCAGAAAGCACACTATTGCCGTCCTTTCACTACGCTTGGAATGGCTGCGCGACTTTCCGCCTTGCGGACACCTGCTCCACAAGAAACCCTTAAAACAGTCTGAGCTGTTTTAATCCCACAAAAAACACAGTTGCTGCCATGCTGGATCATCAACAGAGATTTTCGTGGGACTTCGGGAGAACGGTTGGTACATTTCCTCATGGCGTGCCTTTACAGGCATAGCACAACTCTTTTCCCTTATGTCTTTGGGCATTGCCCCATAGGGGTTGTCGTTTACACTCTCCAGCAATCACTGTCGGGCTTTAATTTTCCTTTGCAAAGTTAGCAAGGTCGGCAGAACACAAAGCACCGCTCTGCTATTTGGTAAGATTTTCATAGCAGCCTTCCTCAAATCACAGATTTGGGTTTTCCATGAAAATCTCCCCAAATTACTTTGCTTATCTGCCTGATGACCTTGCTCCTTTTCTTGCACGTAAAATTTGAAATCCCGACAGCGATGCTGCAAAAGCAGCTGAACGAAAGGGAAATGTATCACAAACAAACATCAACAATATGAATACACAATGGATTTACTTAGTTTACAGGACAGACGCATGGCACTCCTGCAATTCAAGAGAACTTGTTTACATCGGTGAAAACTTGGATGATATAATCGCACAGCTCATTTCCTACCGAGGCATGGACGAAAACGATGCCGAGGAAATAAGGGAGCACATGCAGACACAGTGCAACAACCGAGATTATGAATGGGAAGTTGAGGAGTAACGCATCAATGCTTTTGCAGACTAAAACGACTGACGAGATGAGAGCAATAAAAATGACCTACAAAAAAGGTATGGGAAAAATCACGGATATACGTGTTTTTGAGTTTCCCGACCATTTATCAGAAGATTTCATCAAAGGGTTTCAAGAAGCTCTGAAAACGAATGATGCCGTAGAAAGAGTGGAACGGATAGATGAACAATATCAACAATAAAATAATAGCATTATGGCAAACTGGACAACAACGAGCTATCGTATCGAGGGTAGCAAGAGTGATTTGGAAAAATTGTATGGCGTGATTTACGGCTTTATGACTGAAAAGAAGATGCCTGTCTCTGAAACGGCTTCCAAGGATTGGGAGGGAAACATCGTCAAGGCATTGGGGGCAACCGACAAACAGCTGTCGGAAAATTATCTCCGAGGCTTTATCCAAGAGTATGAAATGGATGGTGGCACTATCCGTATCGAGGCGGAAGAAGCATGGGGTGCATCGGATTTCCGTCATCTGCTGCGCACACTCATGCCAAAGCTGACCGTCTATTTCATCGTGGAGGAGCCGGGGTGCGAGGTGTATGCCACCAATGATGCCGACGGCAAGTATTTCTCCGAGCGGTTCTATGTGGACGCTTGCGTAAATGGCAACTACGAGAGCGATTATTTCGAGACCGAGAAACAGGCTATGGCATACGCTGCAAAACTAATCGGCAAGGAAAAGGTAAGCAAAGCCAAGCTGGAGAGTTGGAATGAAGACCATGAGGACGATAATGATTTCATCTATGTCCACGAGTTTGAGATTGCAGAATACTAAAGGTAACGGAGGGGACTAACCACCCTCTCCACAAATAACTGATGAATATGAAACACGAAGATTTTTTACAGCAGTATGTGGCTATCCAACAGCAGGAAGCCCGTGCACTGAACGAAGCCCTGCGCAACATGGCAGACAAGGAATACCATTGGTATGCCGATTTCCCATACGTTACTGCCGAACTGTCCAATTGCAACGGCCATTTGGATGCCAAGGTCATGGCAGCTAAGTACCCCGTCACCCCTCACAGCGGCATCCTTATCATGCCCAACGAGGATAACGAGTATTACGAGGTGGGCTACCTTGACATCTTGTTTGGTGACCTCAGTGATATATTGGATGCACTGCCAGAAGAATTATAGACTAAACTCACAACCACCAACCATATTGCTCTATGGATTGGTGGTTTTATCGTGAAATATCTACTTTTCAGGTTCTGTGGGGAGAGCCAAAGGAAGGGTGAATTTGACACAGTTGAGTTGACTACCCCTAACATTTAAGCTGCCACAGAATATGCATGTTTTTTATTCATAAGTTTTCAAATACCACATAGGTAATAAATAATGGACATCTGGAGCTTTTCGGCTTACCAAATGTCCATTACGCCAAAATCATTATATTCCTACATGCTTTTCCCAAAGAAATAGGCATCTGTTATTGGTAATGATTTAAGTAATCTGCTATTATAAGTAATAATATATCGAGAACAAGCAAGCTAAAGTTAAATATCTTTGCTTTTTTACATTTTGACTTCATTTCTGGTGTATTACTTTGCCTTTCGTATTCATTAAAAAGTTCTCTATATCTCCCATTTCGGAATAATACTATGTATTCGAATATCATCCATAAGATAGCATATGCCAAGATTGAAACTTTATTAAAGAGCCCCGGTATGTTAAGGAATAAACACACAAAATGATCAATTAAATCTATAAATCCTAATGATAACCCACCAAGAATTGTGAAAGCATACATAATCGATGTGTTACAGGTTTCATTATGCCTTCGGTAAAAGCGATATATTACATAATGTACGATATAATAAAAATCTATCATCTTTTATATTATTTATTCCAAAAATCTAAATCTTTATACTCCAATGCACTTTTTCCAAGAAAATAGGCACTTGATATAGCCCAACCATAACCAGGAATAAACCCAACTCCTGTCATGATTAAATCTAGACCACCCTCACCAATAAGATTCTTTTGACTATCAGATATTTCATCAGCGGTCATAACAAATGAAACTACACCAGTAACACTACCCAAGAACTTTATCCCTGTTGCAATTTTATTAGCACCTCGTAGACTGAAATCGATATCGACATTTCTTAATCTAAATGTTGGCTTAACAGAGTTTATATACTGTCCTATTCCGTCTCTAAATGCGTAAGCATTACTTCTTTCAAGAGGTTTAGTTAATCCCCATCCTGCGAATCCCACTCCAGTACTTATATCTGTATTGGCATTGCTTATAGCTTTCCACCAGCGGCTCTCTGATGCTTTTTCATGGAAACGTCTTTCTAATGTTCCACCACTTGAATACCCCATACCGTTTAAACCAAACGCCACGAACCATTCTTTTTTATCTTTGGCATAATGTACATTTGAAAGTCCAACATAATGGCCGTTTGCGTAATTTACAGCCTCATCCTGAGTATCAAACATTCCATTAATATCAATATAATTAACAGGATTGTTGTGGCAATATGCAAATGGAGTCACATCTTGGAAAAGCTCACAAAGAGGATCTGTTCTATCCCATGTTGGTATAACTGGGTTATATTGACGTGCCCCATAGTCGTAAGTGTAAAGGCCATGCATAATATCAAACTCTTTTCCGTTGTATTTAAACGGCTGATAGTTATCGTTTATCATGGCAGCCTTGTCATAATAAGGCATACCATAAGGATAATAATTGTTAATTTGCTCTATGGTACCACTTTCACTCACAACCTGTCTAATATTTCCTAAATGATCCTTATTATAATATTTATAAGCCAATATCATTCTTTTTGTACGCATTCTTCTAATCCATTCCCGAAGATGGGCACTATATGATTCATCAGATTCTCCAGATTTTCTTATCGGTTTCATTAGATTTGGTCCTTTTACATATTTCGCACTAAGATATCCCTCTGCAAATGAAATCCTTGAAAAATGATTATCTGAGAATTGAACAATACCATCCAAGTAGTAATCTGTTGAATCAACCGACAAATATTCGTCCTCAATGTCATCATAGTCATCACCTATAATGACATGGGTATTTTCAACAGCACTATAATGGATAGTTCTAAGCTTATGACCCTCTGCGGAATAAATATATTTAGTTACACCACCATTCTCAAATTGAATACGTATTGGATTGTCGTTATTATCATACTTTATATTCGTAATGCCTCGAGTTCCATCATATACTAAGGAACCATTGCTGTTATACTTAATGTCAGATGAGCTTTTCTTAACATCCATAGAATTGTTATACAACACAGGAACTGCACTTTCAGTAATAGAATTTAATTTGTTTCCGTCGTAACCTATAGTTATATTATCAATGGCACCATAATCACCATTTTGCATGAGACCATTTCTAACTAAATGTTTTATATTACCGTTACTGTCATATTCAACATTCTCATCAAAGTGTCCAACAGCATCAGCAAAGTCATTTTCTCCATATTGAGATTTTATCAATCTGTTGAATTCATCATAAGTGTATTTGTACCCCTTGCTGGTCTGTTGTCCGTCTTTCCATGTTACACTGCTTATATTTCCACTCCACAAGCGAGTTCCTAAACCATCATTGTAATGTATCTGCTCAGTAAAAGAAGGGCTGCCAACTTTTGTAAGCCATCCTTGAATATTATATTCACAACTAATTTCATTTTCACTACCATTAATAGGTCTTTTCAAACTTACAAGCCTTCCCTGGTCATCATATTCATAGGAAAATTCTATTGCGTTAGTAGAAACGGAGCCAATACTAGCTTGACGAGTGATATCAGTTAGCTTGTCATTCTTGGAATCATAGCTGTAAATAGTCTGGTATTCAACAGTGCCGCTTGGATGAATGATCGCCACTTTTGATTCATTCAGTTTGCCAGTGTATGTGTATACATTGTCCACCTTCTCAATGACACCATTAAGTCCTTTCTTTAGACTTCCTATCATATTCCCTTTTACATCATAAGTATAAATGCTTGAAAGGTTCTCACCATTTGAGGCAAGTACGATAGCCCCTGTAAGCATACCTTTCTGAGGTGCTGCAGTTGGTTGAGTCATTCCCGTGAACAAACTTTTCTGCAGACCGCTAAGGAAACGATAGTCATCGTAGTAATTTATCTTTTCGATCGATTTTACAGTAATATTATGAGAAGTGCCATCTGAAATCACATAATTTGTACCGGCAAGGCCACTTGTGGTTGTACTATAATTAGCAATAGCATAACTGCTATTAGAAGGAAAAGTTGATGATAAACCTTGTACAACTAACCTGCCAAGATTATCGTATAGCATAAATCTATATAGGCTTTTCTTTTTTAATTCACCATCTTGCATAGATACGCATCTGTTGTTTGCATCATATTGATATTGAATTAAAACACCACCGGGCAGATATTTTGCAGTATTGTTTCCTCTTAAATCGTATACATATCGATAAGAATGCTTTTCAATGCTTTTATTTTTTTGGTATTCCGGCATTAAAACTATAGCTACTCTTCCAAATGAATCATATACAATATAGGTGTCATTATTTGCCCCCTTTCGCTCTAATATTTTATTACCAAAAACATCTTTAAAAACAGTGGTTGTGAAGCCATCTTCTGTTTCTGTTTTTTCCCCATATAATGTTCCAGCTTGATAATATCCATCCTCTGAAGGAGTAGTTGCGCCAAACGAAACTATCGTATATTTTTTAACGTCATTGACTCCATTTGTAATATAAGTTGTTTTTGCCAGTTTGTTTTTCCATTCATTACCTGCTTTTTTCTCATGGATTTTACGCCCCAAAGCGTCGTATTCGGTTTCTTTATATGCTTTCCCATCAGAATACTGAACAGAGGCCGCCTGTGATATTGCATTCTTCGTAATATCGCTAATTTGAGTGCTACCAACGACAGGGAGCCATTTCTTTGAAACCAAATTTTCACCTTCTATCTCCTTTAAGGATATAGAAAAATTACCATTTCTAGCGATACCATTGGTTGCTATGACAATATCCCTGCCAATACCATCATAGAATTTGTAGCTCTGAATCTTTTGGGAAGCTGACAGGTAAGTTTCTGTCTTAACATAGTTTCCAGTGACTTGGGCATTAGAATAGGAACATAGCACTGATAATACTGTGATAAAAACTAATCTCATATATATAGGCTTTATTTTCATTGCTATATTGAATTTAATAATTATTAGTAACATAATTATATTTATATGTTTTCAATGTCTCTATTTTATTATTATATTTTCTTTGTTCCTGTACAAGTCTATCTGTTGCATCGTAACTATACAAATGAATTAACCCGTTAGGTTCTGTCTTGCTAATTAGATTTTGTCTATTATCATACTCATAGGTATAGATAAGAGCTTTAGATAACTTACTGCGTAATATGTCTAACGACATAGATGGCTTAGACATTTCTGAAACATCTTCGGGAGCTTTGCCTAATGCATTTTTAACCTCCTCATAAGAAGCGTTTTGAATCGTAGCAACTAATTTCAGACCAGTATGTGACCAAATCATAATCGTTTTTATACCATGATCAACATACACGATAGGATTACCATATTTGTCAGCTTTCTCCACTGTAAAATCAACAGAAGTTTCTGATTTGTTAGAGACAGTCCATGTTGATGTTTTTTTGTAAATATAAGGAACGCCAATTGAAGTTTCTGAATAGAACGATTCTTCACTATTAGTACATCCGTTTTTACTCTTGGATGTCATCGTTGGTAAAAGAATATTTTTGTCTTTCATCCAAGAATAAGCCGGTTCATCAAACGTATACTTGTATGTTGTTGCAACCGATTCACCATTATTCGACACTAAATCTTCTTTAGAAAGAAGTCCATAACTGTTATAATAACATTTCTTCACATCGGTGTATGTACCATTTGTCATAATTCGCTGTGTCTTAATCACTGACGCCAAATAACGATTGGTATAAGTTTTGTAAAGATATGAATACGCAAATAGATTTTGGTAATAATCCAAATGCCAAACTTGGGATATTGTAGAATAAGGATCACCTGCTGAACGAACATAACTTAGCGTTGTTTTCTCCAAAACATGGTTTCCTTCATCCATGATTTCCTTTGATGTTAATTTGCCTCTTTCAAAAGCCATACTTGTGAATGAAGCGCTTCCATAAGTGCCCCATACATTAGCATTATAATCGGCAGTTTTATCAGAATGTGTATAATTGTCAGTATCATAATTTGAGAACTGATACTTAGTGCGTGAGATGATTTTGCCATTTTTATCCTTTATATCTTCAAACACTGTTGAATAGCCAACGTCAGGAGTGTTGAAGTTCATAGGATAAGGTGACATGTTTTCAAATGAATAGAAATCTATGAAATCACTTTTCTTGCTGTTAAAAAAGATTCTATCGTAAAAACAAGGTGCACCTTTGGATACACCGCTACTAGCACTGCCGCCTATCGTCTGCTTATAGCTATAGTTTTTAGAGTATAATAAAGAACCATCTGTATCATAGTTCGATAATACTTTTATTCGCAATCCACCAGCGAGTCCACTTCTATTCTCTACCATATTCTTTTGTATGTTAAACTGCTTGGAATAATCGTGTGACTCGTATTGAAATTCAGTCTTTCCACCAGTAGGATATGTAATGTTCTTGAGGGTAAATATTCTGGTATCATTGAAAGAAGGGTGCCTAACAGCAAAATCTGAAGTTACAAAAGAATGTGCTAACTGCCATTCTCCTTTGTTTATTGGATTGTAACCATATCTAGAATAGTACCCCCAAGAATCTGTAAATGTAAGAGGATTTCTTATAGGCCACAGTTTTTCTTGATCGGAATTTGTATAATAGTCAAACTTATACTCATATTCCTTTGTCACCTCCATAACGGAGATGAGATCATTCCCCTTATTTTTTGACAACTCATTATCATTAGCAAGTAACAATCCTTCATTTTTTTTTGTATCAAAGCTACTTAATGATGTTGATTTTTTTCCTATCTCTATAGCACCATTGTTTTTAATATTATTGGATGATGCCTTTGACACGAGTGTACCTGTAAGCGAAGTGTTTTCCGTCAGAGTATTATCACTCTTTATCATGACTTTACTCCCAATGTCTGCAATCTCTAGATTTTCGAAATCTATTTGAGTGCCCAAATCTACTTTTCCCACATCTGTTGGACAGAATTGTATACTATTTAACAATCTTCTATTTCTGACATTTGACATAATAAATTTTACATCAAGTAACTTGCTTCCTGCCTTTTGAACTGATATATTTGTCAAATAATCCTGAGTTATTTTTTTAGCAATTGCAATTCTTGTATCATACTCGGTTTGTAGGGGACGGACACCTAAGAAGAGAGAGAATTTGTTATTCGAAAATTCATATTCCATAGAACCGTATCCATATCGGGTATTTTCATCGTAGTATCCATTCTGTTTCCAATACAAGCACCCAGAATTATA
The DNA here is from genome assembly GCA_028726625.1 of Prevotellaceae bacterium. GTDB lineage: Bacteria > Bacteroidota > Bacteroidia > Bacteroidales > Bacteroidaceae > Prevotella. The sequence goes on from JAQYPT010000004.1 coordinate 31,052, forward strand.
CTGAAACAAATTACCATAAGCATAATCTCTCTTGTAATTGAATGTAACAGTCTCGACATCACATTTAATTTTCAACAATCTTGATGGCATAGTCAAAAAGCCGGTGTACCCTGTTCTGTTACAGTTGTTTTGCATACCTACACCTTTATTATTAACATATGAGTAAATAATCTGAGGCCCATAATGAATATCACACATGTATGAATCTGCGATATATTCGAAGTCAACAACTCTTTGGTCAAGAGTAGTGATTTTTGATAATCTCCAACAAGTAGACATGATATCACCATTTACCTGGTTATAATATGGCACACTATATTCAGTAGCATTGTTACCACCAAATTCATAACGAGTTCCATCTGGAGTAATAAGGGTAAATTTATCAAAAAAGCGTTTGTTCAAACTAACTTCATAAAGCTGCAGTGAGAATCTTTTCTTCAGGTCATCTATAGTTTTGAATCCGTTACTTTCATTAAATTCCACTTTTATGTTATCATCAGAAATTACTCTCCATTGACCATCTTTATCCATAAAGAATGTTCCACTGTAACCATTAAAACTAAAATAGAATTCGTCAGCAGCCAATTCATACCAATCATTACCCGACAAATGTGTCAAGTCAGTTAATTTCTGCGACTTATTTGCGCTTTTTTCTATTTGATCTACTTTACCATGATTGAAGTAATATCCGGCCTTTGTTGAGTATGTTTCTTTTTCATCTTGACAGCCTTTTACAGTGCGTGCTATATATCCCCCCGCCGATAAAGCCCAACCTATACCTAAGCACGACGGAGGAGTGTGCGGCTTTACATTTGATAAGTGATACTTTGCTTCTATAGGAAGGGTAATATGACCAATTTTAATGGTATATATCGGTACTGATACGTTGGGAGTACCTGTATATAAACCAACAGGAACTGTTCCGAACGTCCCCAAGTTTGCTACTTCTGCTGACGGAGCATTTTTTACCTCCCTAACTTGACCACCAACAGGCAAACCGATCAAAGAGCATAAAATCAAGAATGCTGATTTTACCAATATTTTATTTATATTACTCATTGTGTTAATTGTTATATGACAAGCTTATTTATCGTTTGTTGAATTTCTCGTTATAAATCTTTCCATTTACGTTAATGTAAAGGATATACACATCTGGTATTAATCTACTTATATCAAAGTTTACATGATAGTTCGAACCTGCATTTTGCACAAATCTTTTCTGTTCAAAAATCATACCAAGTGCATTTGACAGAAGTATCGTGATATTTGCTTTACTCGAAAGATTATACGTAACACCAATGGAAGAGTCTTTAATATCAACATCATAATCAATGATATTGTACAGTGAATCACTGCTAGATAATTTGTTGTTGTCTTTACTATTATTCTGACTTGCTTTCTTTTTATTTAACACTTCGTCATCTGTAAGATTACAATAAGCATAACGTGTAGTTCCCAATGGATTCATATTGGAATAACTTGTGCTTGTAATCGATTCAAGTACTGGTCTTTCTATACCATCAATGTACCATTCATATGTTTCTTCAACGACTTGTTTTAATTTTGCAGAATCTATTTTTGAAGGATCCATATCCATAGCTATTGAATAAGACTTCAATTTATATACTCGTAGCGCATTTTTCAAAGTGTCATTCTTGGAGAGCAAGATATTACCAAATCCATCAACCACAATGCTGATGACCCCACTCTGTTTATAAAAATGATCACCACAATACACACCGTATCCTTCAAATTTTTTGGATACCGAATCGTTTAAAGCCATAGGATATTTCATCCTCAAGATTGGAAAAGAATACGAAATGTCGATCATTGGTGTCTCGTCACCTATCAGCAACAGGCTATCACCTCTTGTAATGAAGTACTTTATTTCTTTGTTGTCTGTAACAACTATTCGACCAAGACTATCTAAATTCTGGCGAACAGTTTGTTCTTCGTCAGATACTTCAAGATTTGAAAAATCCCATATGCAATCATGCCCATTGTCACCAGCATCGAAGAATTTAACTGCTCTTCTAGAAAAAACTCCACTCTTCAAACCTATCGATTCTTTCGTGAGTGGGGGTTGAGCGCTGATAGCACCGAATGTGGGCAACATCAGAAGCCCCCATACAATGTAAAATTTATAATTTAACATGCTGTAAAATTAAATTAAAGTGTGCATAACATTTAGTTTCTTTACTTCGCAATTTTGTAAAATATATGCTTATCATGAGCAACAAAATGTCGCCCATCGTTTTATCATTTCCGTCTTTTTACTTATTTGTGCTGTAAATCCAAAGGAAATAGAAATAATAATCAGATGGTTAAAATACAAGTAAAATCTGAGAAGCTCACAGTAAAATACACATATTCCTACTCCAAAAATTAGACTCCACAAATCAGGAGGATTTTGGCTACATCCAGTAATATTCTTTATAAGTAAGTGTATCATTATCGATTGCTTTATATTTCTACACAAATTTACGAATTTTAAACGAAACATAATAAAAAACGGAGATATTTTTATATTACTGTCCGCTAAACTTTTGTGGAAGATACAAATTTAGGGCTGACACTTCTCACGAGGTATCAGCCCTTTTGGTTACCTTTGCTTTTGTAAACAAACTTAAGTAACATGAGCAAAAGTACACATTTTTTCGGACAGCCGGTATATGGTCAACTTATAAAAGCGCTTGATGGTGATAAAATAGTTGAAATGAGTCGTCGAAACGGCGGCGAACGGTATGTGAAAAGCTTTGACGGCTTTACCCATCTACTTACGATGCTGTATGCCGTGATCATGCGCTTCGATTCCCTGCGTGAGATAGAGGCTGCAATGACGGCAGAGGTGCGCAAGCTTCGACACATAGGCATTGACAGGGTTCCTAAGCGCAGCACCCTATCAGACGCTAATGCCAGGAGCTCGGAGAAGTTCTTTGAGGACATGTACCATGACCTTTACAAATCCAATAAGGACAAACTTTCTTCGGACAGCCGACGCAATGGTACGGAGAAATGGATAAAACGTCTGAGAATCATCGATTCCACCACGATAACCCTGTTCTCCAACGTCATCTTCAAGGGTGTGGGACGGCAACCCAGGACCGGAAAGAAGAAGGGCGGCATCAAGGTGCATTCCGTCATTCATGCAAACGAGGGAGTCCGTTGTGATGTGAAGTTCACCTCTGCCGCTACCAACGATTCCTTCATGCTCGCCCCCAGCCATTTCAGGCATGACGAGATCGTTGCCCTGGACCGTGCATATATCAACTACGAGAAGTTCGAGGAACTTACCCGGAGAAACGTCGTCTATGTCACTAAGATGAAGAAAAACCTCAAGTACGAGGTGTTGGTGGACTGTATGGATATGAACGAGGCTGGGCTGATGGAATATCGTGAACAGGTGGTCGTGTTCAGGAAAGGCAGTATCAACCATATAGCACGTATCATCACATATGTGGACATCAAGAGGGGAAAGACACCCAAGTTGGTGTCGTTGCTCACCAACGACTTCGATATGCCCATGGAGACTATCGTAGCCATATACCGTAGGAGGTAGCAGATCGAGTCCCTCTTCAAGCAGATAAAGCAGAACTTCCCTCTTAGATACTTCTATGGGGAGAGTGCCAACGCCATCAAGATCCAGATATGGGTCACACTCATTGCCAACCTATTGCTTTCACTGCTGCAAAGCTCATTGGAAAGGAAGTGGAGCTTCTCAGGGCTGGCAACTATGGTGCGCATTGTACTGATGGAATACCTCAACATGAATAATTTCTTCAACATGCCGGATGCAGACATGAAACTCATGCTTGAAGCTGCGGCTGAATCGCCACCCGAAGTAACAGAAAAAGAATAAGGGGGCTTGTCAACAAAATGATACCATACCAATTCTTATGTATCAAGGAGTTAGAATGGAGATTTTTATGTTTAGCAAACAGTAATAATATTTTTAAAAATGGCTTTTTAAAACATACTAAAATGATTTTTAACGACCTTAAAATCTTATAATATCGTTGTTAGTTTTCCATTGAAAAAGACTATCTTGTGCATCACAAAGCAAGCGTTCTTTGGAGTAATGCAGAACAAAGAAAGGGAAAGAAACTCGCTCGTTTCCAAATCGTAACCCTTTCATCCTTTATTCTTTCTTATTTAACTGATTATCTGAAAGATACAAATTTCTTGAATCTTTTCCTCGCAAAGGTAGCGTAGCCTCCATTCCTGCGAAAGTACTGCCAAGGCTATTTTGGGGAAATTTTGTACAAACCCTCCACAATTTCTCCTACGGACAAGTTGGGTTTCCGTCCAAAATCTCCCGAAAATTCCTTGCGCATCCATTCCGTCCACGCTGATACCATGCACATAAAATTCAATCCCGGCCAGCTATCACTGTTAAGCAGTGGAAAACTAAAGGGAAAAGTATCACATCATTAAAACTTAAAACATGGTAACAATTCAAATTCCTGCCAGTGTCGATACAGCGATGTCGATGATTGGCTATGAACCGAAGACCACCTTTTGGATGGACTTTTCGATTGCAGACAAGTTTGGTATCGAGGCTATCGTTGATACTTTCAATCATGCTTTCAAGAAGTGGCACACCGACCACATCTACCTCACCGAGCTTGTGATGGTGCTCAACCACAAGATTTGGCAGTGGTATGAGAAGAACGACACTATCGCAAGGGTGTACGACAAGCTTTGGCGCAAAGCTGATGAGTGGGCGCAGGAGAATCTGCACGGTAAGGAGTTGCAATACTTCTACGAGGTAACAGACTAACAAGGAAACGGAGGGACTAACCATCCCTCTACAAAATAACTTCCAATGAAAGATTTTATGTTATTAACTTGTTTCGTTGTAAACAGTATAAACTTAATTGTTGCGAATCAGTTATCCGACTTGATGAAATGCGCTTTCTTTCTGCTGTTTATTGTTTCTGGATTTTTGTGGCTGTTTTACTCAAAGAGTGGTCAATCATTATTAAACTATTTGAACAACTATGAATAAAGAATATTTATCAGCTCATTGTCCTTATTGTGGTAGTCGCATCTATCGTAATAGTCATGGCTATCAATGTGAACATTGTAATTTTCATGTAAAAAATTATATTTGTAATCGACATTTTAATAAAGAAGAAATGGAAAAAGTACTAATGGGAGAAGAAATAAGGTTAATCCGACTAAACAATAGAAACTAAAGTCATGTAGTCCAAATAAACTAATTATAAAATAACATTCAAACCAAAATCCCTATCAAATTCAAATCAACACATTTATCATAATTTTAAAAAAAACCAAATTACATGAAAATTACA
>JAQYPT010000005.1 GCA_028726625.1 Prevotellaceae bacterium
GGATTAAGCGATACCAACAAAAAGAAGTTTATTGATGGATTTCTGAATATAACAAAGTAGGCAGGAAATTGCCAGCCTACCATTTGTCCATTACAAACATCTGGAGCTTTTTCAGCCTACCAAATGTCCATTACGCCTAAATTTCCAAGTTTCTTCAGCCGAACTAAGTGCTTTGTCGTTGCTTTCCGGCAAGTTTTCATAGATAATTACGCTACCATGCCGTTTGGCCAACTGGAAGTATAGGTATGCGCGGAAGAAGCGAGCCTGAGCCTCCCAGCGTGCGTTTTGCTCCTCAGAAAACTTAGAATATTGTTTCTGCATGGCTAAAAACTGGTTTATCTGCCTGATACTTCCGTAAGCAGCACCCTCGCTCCATACATTATATAGACAGCCATCGGGTGTCACCACGGATGGGTTGGTAACATAAACATTGGGGTGCCCTGCACGATGGCCCAATGAAACCGAACCATATTTGAAGGCATCGGTAAGGCTTTCGGTCAGGCTACCGCCAAACTGTGTCTCTCCAAACTGGCCGTATCTGTGCAAAGCGGTATAAAAAGCATTCACGTTTTTATCAACGTGCTTTGCGTCTTGCCAAACAATCTCATCACTTACGGTCGCTGTTTGAGTAACGCCATCCAGCCAGTCGTTACACGATGTCAAGGGCAAGACTGCGCAAAATGCCACCGCTATGTTAAAACATATATTTTTCATACTGTCAAATCTTTTAGAATGTTAGTTTTATTCCCATGGTATACGTCTTCTGCTGCGGGTAGTAACCGTTGTTTACAGAAGGAGACTCAGGGTCTATGTTGTATTTGGTCAGACTGCTGAATGTCAACAGGTTGAAACCCTCCACATATAGTCTTGCACCCTCAATGCCTATGTTAGTTAGCCATTGTTTGGGGAAGTTGTAGCCAATTTGCGCAGTCTTTAACCGCATGTAGTTGCCAGAGCGATACCAGAACGTGGAAGAGAAGCCGTTGTTGTTGCTCGGACCTGAAATCTCAAGACGTGGAAACTCTGCGTTGGGGTTGTCAGGTGTCCACGATTTCTCTACCAAATAAGTTGGTGAGTTACCACCGTGGTAGAACGGCTTTGTATAAGCTGTGTTGTCTTGGATGCCCGAACCGCTATATTGTCCGGTCAAGGCCACAACATTGTCCAAGCCCCAAGAGAACAGCAAGTCAAAGTCGAATCCCTTCCAATCGCCAAACAAGTTGAACGAACCTGTGTGTGTTGGGGTTGAGCTCTTGCCTACATAGCCTTGGTCTTGGGCAGCGGTTATCACACCATCACCATTCCGGACCACATATTTTATATAGCCCGGCAGTGCTTTATAACCAACGACAGTCGGTGAATTGGCTATATCTGCCTCGTCTCTGAACAGTCCTGCGTCCATGAAACCATATTTGGCACCAATTTGTTTACCTGTGATGCGTTGGTACTCTGGAGCATTGTCTGTGTCGCCGGCGTATTTCAACCAACGACCATAAGCGTACGACCATATCAATTTTCCACCATAATTAAAATTTCCAATGTGGTTACGATGGGTTAAAGCCACCTCAAATCCCTTGTAGTCAGCCTTGTTTATATTGGCTGAGTTGTGATAGTATCCACCTCGTGACGGTGGGAACGCACCCACGACAGACGAAATTTTGTCATACTCATATTTATAGAACACGTCAAACTCGATGCCTAAAAGGCCATTCCATAAGGTTGCGTCTACACCAAGGTTGTAGTTCATGCATTGTGCCCACCGCAGGTCAGGATTGCCTAAAACGCTGGCGTACATCATCGACTGACTTCCGCCACCAAGCACCAATGCGTTTTTCACCAATGTCATCGCGTTGCGCCATTGAAATGCGTTCAATCCGCTACTTGTTCCTGTTTTACCAACGCCAGCACGCAGTTTCAGGTTATTCACCCAGTCGGCGTCAAACCATTTTTCGTTATTGATACGCCACCCCAACGACAAACTGGGCAAAAACACCCATCTGTTATTCATACCACCAAAAAGATAACTACCATCATAACGTGCCGAAGCCTCTAAGTAGTACTTGTCATCATAGTTGTAATTGAGCCTGCCGACAAATCCAGCCACCCGCGTAAATCCGCTATAACCACCTATCGTAGGCATCTTTTCTTTGCCGTCGCCAGTCAAGTTGGTAATCTTGCTAAGCTCGTCAAGCTGCAAGAAGTCCAATCCCGTACCGGTTGCACTCAGGGCGTTGCTCTTGTTTTCGCGCGTCTCGGCCAATAACAACACACCCACGGTGTGCTTGTCAAACCTGTTGTCGTATGTCACACTGGTTTGAGTGGTAAAGTTGTAGCCCCTGCTGGCGGCCTCACTCAATGACACGCTGTTTCCTTGGGCATCGTAAGTCTTGTAATAATTCAACGTCTTGGATGCGGAGGTAGGCAGACTCATCTGCATCACCTCGAAAGGATTGCTTAGCACCTTGTTGAAATAGAAATTAGCATCGTAAGCTCCTTGAAACTTCACGCTTAAGCCTTTCAGCCAAGGCGCGTCATATTTCAGACTGAAATTGGTCTGAACAAACGAACGATTAGACTTGCTGTATCCTGACTCATTGATGGATGCCAATGGCGCAACGGGTGACGATGCGGATGGTGTAGACACAGCATAAGTTTTTCCCTGATATTCCATCGTTTCCGGAACGTATGGCATAGCCCTGATGATTTGCTGTGGAATGTTATGCCAATCGTTTGGGTCGGCAGAGTATCTGGGTGCGTTGCGCTTCTCTATACGCCCAGCTATGCCCAGTGTAAAAGTAAGGTTGTCGGTTATTCTCGCGTCGATGTTTGAACGAAGATTCAGACGGTCATAATCGAAATTGTCAATATTGCCGTTTTCTTTCAAATAACCCATCGATGCGAAAAACTTCACCTTGTCGTTTCCACCCGATGCGGACACATTGTGGTGCATACGGTTACCGGTTCCAAACAATTTTTTGTACCAGTTGGTGTTGCCCCAACCGTCAACTCCGTCACGCATCTTTTGTACCATTTCATCTGTAAAGACGGGGGCATCGCCCTGCAATTCGCGTGCTTTGTTGTACCAATAAGCGTACCCGGGACCGTCAAGCCATACCTGATTTTGTGCGTTCTCGCTCAATCCGAAAGCTCCCGTGTAGGAGATGGACGTCTTGTTTTTGCTACCTTTTTTCGTGGTTACGATAAACGCTCCGTTGGCATCCAAACCATATACAGACACAGCAGCTGCGTCTTTCAAGATAGACACCGATTCAATTTCATTCGGATCCAATCCGTTAAAGTCGGCTGAGGTGCGCCGTATACCATCAATAACGTAGATGATACCCCCTTGTCCGCGCATAGTGAGCGCAGCGTTATCACTACCGGGCTGTCCGCTTGATTGCACGGCTGCCACACCCGCAATGCGGGGTCCGATGATATTACTGATACTCATGGTTGGCGCCTTGAGTATCTCTTTGTCAGAAACTGTGGAGATAGCGTCCGTAATGCTTCCTCGTTTTTGTGTGCCATAGCCCACTACTACGACCTCGCTTAAAGCGGCGACATCCTCCTTCATCGTAATGTCAATCGTCTTGCGATTGCCCACCTTCACTTCTTGCGATACCATGCCGACACTTGCAAAAGTCAATATGTCATTGGCTTTAGCCTCAATTTGGTATCGTCCATCAATGTTAGTAACCTGGCCTCTCGTCGTTCCTTTCACAACGATAGACACTCCTACCAAAGGCTCACCGTTCGTGTCGCTGACTGTTCCTGTTATCATATTTTACGCATAGCTTGCTGCCACACATGTGACTGTTAGGATCAAGGACACAACAAGCCTCCTGATACACCATCTAATTTTTTCCATTAATTATGAATTTTAGGTTAGTGAATAATTTAAATATTAAAATGCTCACAGTATCTATGATACAAGTGACCAGCTTGCAAATATGCAGAATTGGGACTCATGAAGTGCGAGAACTCAAAGGTAATGGCGTTTTCCATTCCGGCTTTCCGCGCGGCCTCAAGTTTCAACAGCAGTTTCTCCCATTTGATTGGCAGGAAGCGGATGGGCATGTCGCGGTCAAACGATTCAATGTTTGTCCAGCATTTCATGCCATATCTGTCAGCCAATTTTTTGTTCACCACAAGATAATCGTACAGCTCTCCATAGTCTACCTGTCCGTCTTGGAATGCCAAGATATCCACGGCACCCTTGACGTTACCCAATATCTCGTTCCATTCCTCTTCATGCTCTCTCACGGTGAGAGCCTTGTCGCCACTCATCACTTGGTCAGTCTTCACGCCGTGGATATAGGGCGAAACCATGGTCGTGAGGTTACCCGACACGGCTTTGGCGTGTTTGCCTACCTCCGCATATATGCGTGACATGTTTTTTGTTCGACGACTGATTTCTTGTGACAGATACCATCCTTTGAAAGAGGGATGCTTGCCATATTTGGCCCACACCTCATCTATCAAGCTTAGGTTCAGGTCTATCTCTTTTTGGAACAGTCCTTCTTGCCAATACTTGCCGGAATCATACATGCCGAAGAAGAAATTCATGCGATGTTTGTCGGCGAGTGTCAAAAACATTTCTACCAAATCAACTGGCGGATAATATACATCTTCTTTTCCGATGAGAGTTGAGAACGGTGCGGCAATCCACTTTCCCAGTCCGGCACGGATGAGAACAACAGTGTTGATGCCCATCTTTTTCATGGCTTTGAAGTCTTGATCCCATTCTTTCTTGCCCCAGTTTTGGTGCGGAATGTCCCAACTTATCTCATCCAGAAATGTAGCTTTAATAGGCATGCCCTTCATAGCGTGCGGCGTAGCAAAAGTCTCGCCGTCCTCGTGCTGGGCAAAAGCGTTGTCCACCTTGGTATAGGAAGACAGAATTTTGCTACCCAGCACAAGCGATGAAGCACCCATCATTTGCTTGATAAAGTTTCTCCTGTTTGTCATGGTTCGCTTTATTTGGTATCGTTTGCCTTGACTATTTCTTCTAACGTAGTCCAGCATTGGTACATTCCTCTTGGTACATGGAAACATCCTTTCCATTTTCCACCCTTCAATGGCAACAGCACTTCGCCGCGCCTGTTGAGGTATCCGTACCATTCAGCATACTCGTCATCTCTGAAATGTGTCCAAGCATATTCGTGTACCTTCTTGAAACAGTCCATACACCTCTTGTCTCCCGTGAACTGATAGCCCTTGAGCATAGAGATAAGGGTTTCGATGTGTACCCACCACAGTTTCTGATCCCATTCCAATTGCTGGGGAGGACAGCCGTTGCGATCCATGAAGTAATACAGGCCACCAAACTCCTTGTCCCATCCATACTCCAACATGGTAAGCGCGGTGTCCTTGGCTTTTTCTATCAGTTCGGGTCTATTCAGGCGTTTACCCAAGTCCATGATAAACCACATAGCCTCTATGGCATGTCCCGGTGTTACCTGTCTGCCCTCGAAGCAGTCTACCAAGTTGCCGTCGGCACCCACGTTTTCCACAATGATGCCGCCAAGCTCTGGTCGGTAAAACACGTCCATCACTTCATGGATGCACGTTTCCATGGTCTCGAGTAGATAGCTTTCATCAAGAAGATGCTCTATCTCCAAGGCCAAGTTGCAGAGTATCATGGGCAGTGCAAAGTTTTTCATGTTGCGTGTTCCCGGATGTATCTTGTTCCACTTACCCTTGGGATTGTCTACCTTCGACAGAATGATGTCGAACGTTTTCTTGGCGATGGTGGCGTATTCGTCATTGCCTGTAGCCAAACTTAGCTGTCCAAAGGCCATGGCTGCAAAGGTGTACGAGAAGATGTTGTAAGGCTCAACCAATGGTTTGCCTGTCCTATCTAATGAGAAATACCAGTTGTACTGGCCGTCATGTCCATGCTTTTTTAAAAACTCTGCTCCTTGGATGGCACAGTTCAACCATTCCTCGTTTTTCTCTACCTTGTTATATAGCATGGCGAACAACCACACCTCACGACACTGCAACCAAATAAATTTGTCGGTGTCAAAAACATTTCCTTTGCGATCTAAGCATGTGAAGTATCCACCATACTCTTCGTCTTGTGACTTCTCAAGCCAAAAAGGTACCACTCTTTGTAGCAATTCACTTTTGTACAAGTCGGCTAATTCTTTCAATTGATCTATATCCATAGCTATATGATTTAAATATTACTTCATGAAATTTCCCCGTATGTCAACTTCTTTCCAATGAAAGGGATCCAACATTTGGTCTATCAGTACGGCCATTTCACCTCGTGTAATGACGTGTGCCTTGTCTGTTGCCTTAAAATGGTATTTCGTTAACAGTGGTTCCCAATCTGCTTTGATGGGCATTCCCTCTGACTCAGCTACGCTTTGAATGACACGCAATGCGTCTCCCAATGTCATAACCGAGTCGGTCAACATGGCACCCGTTTGCTTCCACCGTGAGAAAATGTCACGCATACCTTCCAGTTCGCGTCCTTTTAATGGTTGGTCGGCCCTCAGCCATGTTTCATTCTTCCAATCTACATTTTTGCCAACCCCTTTCAAAATACCCGTTGAACCAATGTGTTGATAAGGTATGAATCGAGGATCTTGTTTCTGAACATCCAGATAGGGAAGCAAATATCCGCCCGCCTTCAATATCTCATCTTGAACATCCCTCACAGATACGCCCGATAAAGGTGTTCTTTTCTTCAGTGAGAGGGCCGCCAAAGCTCCAGCTGCCTGACCTATTTGCATCACCACAGGCTGCAAACGTGTTGCACCATTGGCGATATTAGACACGGATATGGATTTCTCTGCTACTATCAAACCCTCAACTCCTTGTGGAATGAGTGTCCCTAACGGCAGCCCAAATGACGGAACTGGGTAGAAGTGTATGTCGGGCAGCGTGTGGCTTTCTTTGTAGCGCATGTGATGATGATCTACTGGATAGTCCCCAACAGCAATGCTGGTTCGGTACAAAGGAGCTGCTTGATTGTAAGGTGACACCATGTGATTGAGTGTAAACCGAACCGCTCCATGAATTCTCCTGGATTCACGATGATAAGGAATGAAAGGCAGAAGATCTTTTGTGGGATATTCGTCGTAGGCTAGTCCTATATGACGGAATCCTAATTCGTGCTGAATAAAATAAAGAAAACACAAGGTATGTTCTTTCGCTCTCTTCAAAGCTCGTCTGCGTTGCTTGTCAGACATTTCCACCAAATTGACGTAATAGTCATTTCCGTTGATAGGCCAATTCAGCATAATCTTGCCATTGGGAAGTTGTCCATAACTCATCATCTTGTCTGCCGGCCACATTCTTTTTGGCTCATTGCTGGATATGCACAGCTGGTTGATGCAGCAACAGGCAAAGACTGAAGGGTCATAACCCTTTGGCTTTCGCATGGGGACGTCCTTTTTATAATCCTTCAAGATGGCAACATAGGTAAGGTCCTGAATAACATTGTTGCCTTTTTCCAAAGCTATGTCCTCCTGCGTATTATGGCGACTATCCATGCCAACATCATAGCCTACCCCACACTTGGCTGCCACATCTCCCAATTCAGTAGCATCAATGAGCATTGGTGTTTTAACGATTACGCTTTTACCTTGCTTTTTAATCTTCAAGTTCCATTCGCCTTGCTTTTTGCTGATGCGTCTGATGCTGCTCTCTTTCCACACTTCGATATTTTTCTCTTGCGCCACCATGTCGTTCAAAGCCTGGTTACCTACTGATGGCTCAAAGAGAACTCGGCTTACCCACCCGGTGTTCAAGGCTTCAAGACTACCGTAGTGTTGGGCAAGACGATTTCTAAATTCACCAAATATGCCAGCAGGCATATTGAAGTTTCCATCGATGGCACTAACACCTGCGCCTGTCAACATACCACCCAGCCATGTACTTTCCTCAACCACGAGTACACGCATACCCATACGGGCTGATTGCAAAGCAGCAGATACGCCGCTGGCACCACCACCTGCCACAACTACGTCTGGATGCAGATTGCCACCAAAAAGTGATTTAGGCAAGAAGATGAGATACAAAACCAGTATCAAAAAATAAGATCGTTTTTCTTTCATTTGTCGGTTAGATCTACGATTCATAAGGTTAAGTTTAATATTTAAAAAGTACAGTTCGTATTGAACCAGGGCAAAGGTAAATATATATTTAAGAACAACCAAATAAATAATTATATTTATATGTCTTTTTAATTATAAAATATTTAATAATTATTTGTTGGTTATTTAATAAGTTATTTTATTTAATCATACATTTATTATTATAATGTTTATCGTACAGACAACAAAAGTACAGGCTGAATGGGTTCGACGTTGGGCAACAGGAAGACTGCTGCCTACAACTACAGCTCTTTTAATGAAGAATGATAATTTGCATTTTTTTAGTTCAAACAGAAATTTCTTCGTTAAGTTTTCTTCTGCTGCAACGTCTTTTTTAACACAAATGCTGAACGTTTTTTCAAGCAAATTGTTCATTACACGGAAATATGCAAAAAATGAGAGAGTTTTAGCTATCAAGTTGATTCTTAGTAGGTTATAGGCTTTTGAGCCTAAAACGCAACTAAAAAAACATGTGTTTGGAACGAAATATCCCTTTTTTCCTGCAAAAAAGGGCTGCTATATGATGCATATTGGCCAGGTAAAGCATGCCTATTGGGAGGTAAAAGCATACCTATTGGGCGGCAATAGCATGCTGATTGCGGTTTTGTTGTATGTGAATGTGGTAAAAGATGATGCTTTTAAGGTTTGGAACACCTTAAAAATCCCCTTGTTTTATCTATTTTGCAATTTTGTTTTGTCAAATAAAAAGAATCGATTTAACAAACGAAAGGTTTGTTAACACATACAAGTATCGTTGCTTTTAAGCCCAGAAGTGCGCATAATTACCGAATGGAAACACGGGGTTATTGCATGGCCGTTTTTGCTTCATGAGTTCGGTAGACCAGGTAATGGCCATCGGCATAGAGCGTAAAAACATCGGAAAGCGACTCGTTGAGCGTGCCTTGCCACCAACTTTGATAGGCGTACGATTGCCAACGCAAGCCCTTATTTTCGATACGGTGGCATGAAATATTAAAAATACTTACTTGCTGTTTGGCAAACGACTCAAAGGTGCAATCGCCATGACAAGGCACAAACGTGCCGTAATCGGTCACCATGACAGGCTGAACACCGTAGGTTTGAAAATAACGCAGCAAGAGGGAGATGTTTCCCATGGTATGATCCTCACGCTTGCCTGTTGCTCCCATATAGGCGATGCGGTTGAAGTTGCGACTGACACAATAACGGGTAGCCTTGGTAAGGTCGTTGTCTGCCTGCTCATGCTCAACATGCAGCACGTCATGAAATTGTAGTTTGGCAGCATCAGACATCGAATCACCGTCGCCAACCACGGCTTCCACCTTATTATATAACGATGGATGCAGCAAATCGATGGCGCTGTCGCAACACACAATGCGAGGCGCTTGTTGCAAGATTTGGGTGGGAACGGCATGCTGCGGATAATCTCCGCCCGCTAAAACCACCACGTCGAAATTGGTTGATGAGTTGATGAGCTGATAATTCATGACGCTGCTTGTTTCATCATTGACTTCCACTTAAAGTATCCTAACACGGCAATGAAGACATAAAGCCCGTACAGTGCGGCCTTGAAAGGAATGCCCTTGTACACATACAGCGCAGTGCAAACCACGTCGACCGCAATCCAAAAGAGCCATTGCTCTACATACTTGCGTGCCAAAGCCCATAAGCCAACGAAACTGAGTGCATTGGTGAAGCTGTCTAACAAAGGTACGTTGCTGTTGGTAAAGCGCACCAAAACATAATAAGTAACGCCCCACGCCAAGGCGAAAAACGCGAAAGTGGGCAGATAATGCTTGCCGGGCATGTGTGTAATGGGCAATTCTTGCTTTTTTTGATTGAAGAGTTTGCTGCCCCACTTCCATGCAATATATCCGTAAATGGCAGCCAACGTGTAATACACCGCCATGCCCGCATCACCGTACAAACCGTGTCGCCAATACAAAAACACGTCCATGGCAGGCATCACGATGCCCACTATCCACAGCCAAATGCTGGCTTTATATTCCAAATAGATATAGACAAGTCCCAAAATGGTGGTGACTATATCCAACCAATCGAATGTCATGTTGTTATTTGTTAGAATGGGAGTTAGAGGGAGTATATGGGGAATTAGGTCAGGAGTTAACAGAAGTTACAAGGGGAGTTAATGGGAGTTATCGGACAAATGTTTTGCAATGGAAGGCAGAAATTGTTTTTTTCTATCTCTACCAATAAGGTAATGTCCGTTAACTCCCTACGTAACTCCCCTTAACTCCCCTTAACTCCTAATCAACTTCCCTTTTCTCCCTTATAACTTCCATAAACTCCTACTCCTCTCCCATCAACTTTTATCAGAACGTCAATGACAAGTTTGCCATAAAGTTGATAGGAGCCTGTGGCGCAAAGCCTGCGTTATACTGTCCACCACCATCATCGGTAGCTACGACGTTGCCTTGTGCATCCTTCTTAAAACCAGGTGCTGCCCAGCCGTTATTGTCGTATTTGGCACTGAAAAGGTTGTAGACGGTACAGCCAACGGTAGCCTCTTTCAAGCCCAACTTGTGACAGGCAAAAGTGTAAGCCACGTTGAGGTTGGTAGTAAAGATGCTGCCCAACATCATGCTCACGTCTATATCTTGATCGTTGGCGTCTTTGGTTTGATAGTTTTTCAGACCTGTATTGGTGAGATACTGCTCACCAATGTACTGCGTATGAACATTAGCTGACAAACCTTTGTAGTTGAATGAGAAGATGTTGTTGAAGATAAGTTCTGGAGAAAAACTGGTAGGTGTGTCGCCCAAAGAAGCGTGCTTCCCATCTTCCAACTTCACCATCCAGTCCTTAACACGGTTCTTGCTGAAGGTAGCATTGACGTTCCAAGTGAACCAGTCGACAGGCTGCCAAGCCGATTCCAACTCAATACCCATACGATAGCTACGACCTGCATTCTTTGTCTTCATCTCACCGATGGCATCCAGTTCGCCGGTGAGCACAAATTCGTTGCTATAATTCATATAATACAGGTTGACACCTGCACTGTACTTGGCACTGGCAAACTGGTAACCTATTTCCAAATCGCCTAATTTCTCTGCCTCCAACTTGGTGTCAAGGTTTTGCTCAAAACTGTTACGGGTAGGCTCTTTGTGTGCGATGGCATACGATGCATACACGCGGTTGTTGTCATCAGCCTGATAATTGAGTCCAAACTTAGGATTGAAGAAATTGAACTTCTGGTCGAGATTGAAGACAATCTGCTTGTTTTTTTTGTCCCATGTGTCGGAAGGACCCGTCATCTTAATGCCCACATGACGATATTGTAAGTCGGCAAAGGCACTCAAACCCTTTACGAACTCCCAGTTTACCTTTCCGTAAACATTGCCGTCCACCTTCTTGGTATCGTTGTTGTAATACTCGTTATCAGGCTCCAACGTGGAGGGTCCCATTTGATACACCTTCTTCTTTTTGCCGTTGGCATCTTCTATCTGATAGAAAGGGGCACCCGTCCAAATCACTTTTCCGAAGTGACCGCCCACATATTTGTTCCAACCGCCACCGATGTTGGCTGTCAAACCGCTGTTGTTGTCATAGTTAATAGAACCTACAGCACCATAAAAATCGTTGTCCATCCTCTTTTGGCGCACTAAGTCGCCCAACAACTTGGTGTCTTTAGACAAATGATATTGATACCAATTGCCTTTTCCCTTGTACTGCTCGTAGTATCCGTCACCCTTGGTATAGTGCAAGGCAACGTTGAGTTTCCATTGGTCTCCAAGCAGTTGACTCCAATGCAGCTGGTAGTTTTGCTGGTGGTAGTTATCCGTTTGTCCGTCGTAATATTTCACATGGCCCTCGGCATCGATATACTCACCGGCCGAATTGTAGGCGCGTCCGTACAAACTTTGCTCGTATTTGGAAGCGTAGTACCATGCGTGATAAGTACGTTCCACGCCATTGAAGGTGACAAACTTCACCATCGTGTTGTCCGAGAAGTAGCCCGCTTGGATGAAATACGAATTGAGTTTGGTGGAAGCACGGTCCAGATAGCCGTCGCTACCGATATCCGAAAGGCGTCCTTGTATGCCCCAATGTCCGCCGATGAGTCCGGTTCCGAAGCGCAAAGTCTCCTTGTGCGAACCGTAACTGCCGCCCGAAAGGTCGATGCCGAAGAATGGTTTGGTACCGATGTTCTCGGTCTGCATGTTCAAGGTAGCACCAAAAGCACCCGCACCATTGGTAGACGTACCAGCTCCTCGCTGCAGCTGCATACTCTGCACACTCGAGGCAAAGTCGCTCATGTTCACCCAAAAGAGGGTTGCACTCTCGGCATCGTTCATCGGAATACCGTTGGCAGTAATGTTCACGCGCGAGGGATCGATGCCACGCACACGCAGTGAGGTGTACCCAATACCATTACCTGCATCGGAAGTAAGGGTAATTGATGGCAAGGTAGACAACAAGAACGGAATATCCTTGCCATGGTTCATCTGCTTGATTTGCTTTTGTGACAGGTCTGAATGCGCCATAGGCGTCTTCTTGTTGGCACGAGTAGAAATTACTTGTACATCCTGTAACTCGTAAGTATGCAAGGTGTCAATAGGTTGCACCGCATACACGTTGGCGGCAGTCATTGCAAACACTGCCCATAAAAACTTTTTCATTGATAAAAATAAGTCATCAATAAATACATAAATAAGGGAGAGAGCAAGTGCAAAGTTTTACAGTTAAAGAACTTCGCCCACTTGGCTTCTTGGTCAATTCCTACGCTGGTATTACCCAGATCAGGTCAGAAGGTTTGTTCTCAGCCCACGAATAAAAGTGAGCACCCTTAGCTTACTGTTTGTAAACCGACGGCAAAGGTATGACTTTTCAATAAGACTAACAAAGAATATTCGCAAAAAACAATCTTGCGACTAACAATTCGATAGAAATGGACTCAGGGCAAAAAAAATCCAAAGCTCGAGAGCCTTGGACACGAAGAATAATTCATTTTAAATATTGAAGGGTGCGACAAACAAAGATTGTTACACCCGGTTATTGCTTCAACTTGAACGAATTCTCAATGCTCATCACCTCATTGGAGAACATGGAGTCTAGCTTTAGGCGCTGTTCGATGCGCGAACAGCTATGAATAACGGTGGAGTGATCGCGCCCACCCACCAGTTTTCCAATACGAGAGGCTGGCATCTTGGTGTACTTTTGCGCCAGATACATGGACAATTGACGCGCCGTTACCAACTCTTGCTTGCGACTCTTGCTGTTCACTGCCGATACGGTGACATTGAAATGTCGGCAAACGGTGTCGAGAATCTCATCGATGGTGAGCGGTTTGTCATCGATCTTCACGGCACGCTGTATGACTCTTTGGGCCAAACGCATATCCACCACGCTGTTGTAAACCACTGAATAGGCCAGCATCGAGTTGATGACTCCTTGCAAATCGCGCACGCTTCCATTGGCCGTCTGTGCGATGTATTGTACCACGTCGTCGGGAATTTGAAGACCGTCGCGCTGTATCTTACTATTCAGGATGTCGATACAAAGTTGCAAGTTGGGTTTCTCCAACTCTGCAATCAGTCCGCATGCGAACCGTGTCAGCAACCGTTCATTCATTCCTTTCAAGTCAACTGGTGGCCGATCGCTGGCCAAGATGATACGCTTGCCATTGCGGAACAGGTGGTTGAAGATGTGAAAGAAGGTGTCTTGTGTCTTCGTTGCCGTGATCCACTCTTGTATATCGTCGACAATCAACAAGTCGATGGTCTGGTAAAAGTTGATGAAGTCGTTCACAGAGTTCTGCAAAACGGCATTGGTGTACTGCACCTGAAACAAGCGTGCACTAACGTACAGCACCCTTTTCTGCGGGTATAGCTGCTTAGAGAGCATGCCGATAGCGTTGATCAAGTGGGTCTTTCCACAGCCCGACGGACCGTAGATGAACATGGGATTGAACTGTGTTTTGTTGGGATGTTCGGCAATTGACATGCCAACCGAGCGCGGCAACTTGTTGCTGTCGCCTTCAATATAATTATTGAAAGTAAGGTGTGGATTCAAATTTGGGTCCAACTGTTGCGGCTGGGCGGCATCAAGTGCCGACGGAGGTTGATTGGCACGTGTTTTCTTCTGAGGCTTAACGCCAGCCACATCGGTTTGTTCAGCCTCTACATCCTGTGTCAGATGATGCTCCTGATCGGTGACTATACGGTATTTCAAACGAATGTTGTCGCAAAAAGAACGTCTGAGTACCTTGCTCAATAAGTCGATATAATTCTCTTCCAAGTACTCGTACACAAACGGACTGGGTACCTGTATCAACAACGTGCGGGTCGTTTCGTTGAACGACTCGTAGGTGATGGGTTGAAACCATGTATCATATTGTTGCTTGGAAACATTCTCACGGATGAGCGCAAGGGCTTGGCCCCAAGCTTGATTAGGACTTACATTCATTGAATCATGTAGTATTTTACGTATGTCTTTCGATCAATTCGATGATCAATCGACTGCAAATTTATAAAAGAAAACTTGATTAAGCAAATGCATGTTTCTATGTTTCAACAGGAGAAAAATCGTAAGTACCTAACTAGCCGCATATTAGCAACTTTCTAAAAGAAATCTCATTGCTTTTGATGTTGCTTGTTCATAAAACTTTGAGAACAAGTAAGTTAAGTTGAATACCATCAAGATACATACTTGAACGGTGAAACATAAATGAAATATCTATTATCGGCTACGCTGTTAATGCATTATGCCATTTCGACCAGTGTGAAACAATTAGTTTTCTTATTTATACCAATTTTAATTAAAGACACATCGCATTCGACAGATGATGATTGTTCATAAATAGCGTCATCGCAGTCATGTGATGTACGACACCTTACTTATCTTTCCTTCCGAAGATAGAGAAATGGACGTAACGTTTAGGATGTTGACGGATGTTGACCATGAGAGAATCGGCACTACGCACAGTGGTATTGAGCTGATTGTAAAGCGAAGGGTCGCGCATCAACAATCCCAGCGTGCCTTCATTGCTGTTAATTTTGGCTGTTACCGCTTTGACATCAGCCATAGCCTCATCCACTTTTCGCATGGTCGTGGCCACATCTACCTGTGAAAGATTGGCCGTGAACGTTTCAGAATGATCCAAAATGGTATTTGCTTTCGTCACCACACCCGGAATTTCACGGTTTAATTTTGCAACGACGGAATTCAGTTCGCGAGAAGTTTTGGTGAGATTGGCCGTCATGTCCTGTACATTGTGTACGGAACTTGCGATGGCAGGGTCGGCCAAGAGCAGATTAAGACTCAGCAAAATGGAATCTAATTTAGGCAACATCTGCTTCACCGCAGGTATCATGGACGTCACTTCACCCATGGGGCCTCTATCGATGTCTCCCGGGATGAGACCGCCTTCCTGGATAAACTCGCCTTTATTGGGTGCGATGTTCAAGGTTACCTTGATATTACCCAGCACGTCACTGCTGATAAAGGCCGTGGTTCCCGTGGGGATTTTCATCTGCTTATCCATCTCTGCAATAACCTTGGTCTTGTTCTTGTGGCTGTAATCGAAAATGATATCCTTAACCAATCCCACCTGATAACCAGAGGCGTAGATAGGACTCGACTTGGTTAAACCGCTGATATCATCGAAAGCAAAATGGTAAGTCTTGCTGCCTGTGAACAGATGTGTGCCCTTCAAAAAGTTCATTCCGATGAACAAAGTCACGATACCAGCAACCGCCACGAGGGCAATTTTTATTTCATTTCTTATTTTTATCATATCCAGTAGGACTATTAAAAAACAACCTTATTTCTATTAAAAAACAACCTTATTTCTTTTTATTCTGCAAAAACGTGCGAATCGCCTCGTTCACATCCATGCGCTGTCCATTCTTGAATGCAATGATGAAAGCATCAGGGAAACGATCGATGATTTCTTTTCGAAGTCGGCGTATCTCATTGTAATCGGCCGATGAACCGTAAGTGTATTTCAAATCACCACCTGCTTCATACCACTCGCACCCTTTGAGGCCTTTCAAAGCAGCATCCGTTGATGCCAGTTTTCGATGGGTCGTGAGGATTTGAATCTTGAACATGGGAACTTCCTGAGCAGCATTTGCAGCGGGGAGTGTAGGTGTTTGAACGGACGTGCGAACCTCATTTTGTGCATTGGGTGCTGCTTCAGTAGGCTGAGGCATAACTGTAGCCGTCTGTACACCAGGCTGATTGGCAGCCATCTGAGGTGTTTGCTGATTGGTGGATGATGTTTCAGCCACCTTGGGTTGTGAACCGTTGGGGACAACAGACGCCTCACGAGTCTTAACATTTTTCGAAGATTCGGCTTTTTTACTCTGCTCCTTGTAATCCTGCGGAACAATTTCAGGCACCTGTGGCTTTGGCGCGGCCGGTGCTTTGTAAGGCACAACCAGTCCTTGATGGTATTTGTTCTTGTATTGTACGAATGCGTTGAAGATGCCACGGGCATACATATCGGCTGCTCCGGCGGCATTCATGAAGTCTTCTTCCTCGGGGGTTGAGATGAATCCCAATTCCAATAAGCATCCCGGCATGGACGATAGCCGCAACACTGCCAAATTGTTTTGATGCGCACCCATGTCGTTCAAGCCAGTAGCAGCTCGGATATGGTGCTGCATGTAACGCGCCAATTCCACGCTCTGCTGCATGTTTTTGTCTTGAATAAACTCGAACATGATGTTGCTTTCGGGGGAAGAAGGGTCAAAGCCCTGATACTGTTGCTTATAATCTTTCTCCAGAAAGATGACCGAGTTCTCGCGTTTGGCCACCTCCAAGTTTTCCATAATGCCTTTTTTACCAGTGTTCTGTCCCCGTCCAAGGGTATAAGTTTGCAATCCTCTCACCCTGCGTCCACCCGACAAGGCATTGATGTGAACAGAGATAAACAAGTCAGCACGATTCTTATTGGCGATTTCGGCGCGTCTGGCCAGCGAGATAAAGACATCAGTCTTACGCGTATAGATGACCTTGACGTCGGGACAATTACGCTCAACCATTTGCCCAAAGGCCAATGCAAACTTCAGAACAAGATCTTTTTCCTTTGAATAAACGCCTGCCGCACCATGGTCTCTTCCACCATGTCCGGGGTCGATGACCAGCGTAAACTTTTTGTTTGCAGCCAAACCCACTGACGCAAACAACAAGAAACAAAGCAAACAGTGCCAGACATTCTTATTCATATAGCTGCAAAAGTAATGTTTTTAGGCGGAAAACCCTTTATCTTTCAATCGGTTTTATCATTTATTAAGTGTATTTCCACACCGGCACCGTCACAATCGGCACCCATGGGAGGATTAACCTTGGTGAGTTTCAAGTCGATAGCCTTGATCAACGGGAATTCCGCCAGCAAGCGCTTCCCTATCCTACCCACCACATGCTCGAGCAAGTTGGAAGGCTGTTGCATTTCCTGTTTAATCACCTGATACACGTCGGCATAACTCAAGGTGTCGGCCACATCGTCGGTTTCCATGGCCTTGTCAAAGTCGTAGGCCAGCCGGACGTTCACGATGAAGTCGTTTCCTGTAACGCGTTCCTGCGGTAACACGCCGTGATAGGCGCGAAACCGCAGGTTGCTTAAATAAATATAACTTGATTGTTTAATCATAAAGGTCGATTATCCACAACGGCTGGCACCACAGTTTTTGCAGATTAAACAGCCCTCTTGATACACAAGGGTTTCATGTCCGCACACCGGACACTTCTTTCCTTTGGCCTCGGTTCCATCGTCTATGTATTTCTTCAACGCGCGCTCCACACCATTCTTCCAGGTGTTGATGCTCTCGTCTTTTAACTGTAATGAACTAACCAGATTAATAACACGTTCGATAGGCATGCGATAGCGCAGGACACCACTGATGAGTTTGGCGTAGTTCCAATACTCTGGGTTGAACTTCTCACTCAGTCCCTCCACCGTAGTCTTGTATCCACGCTTGTTTTCAAACTGGAAGTCGTATCTGCTGGGGCCGTCTTCCTGCTTCTGTTTGATGATTTTTCCTTTGACAACCGACTTGGGCAGTACAATTCCCTCATCGTCGTCTTGCAAACCAGTGAAGATTTCGTAAGGATAGCCATCAAGCAATCCGACGAATGCCACCCACTTCTCCTTGTTGTTTTGGAAGCGAACCACATCGCACTCCAGCACCTTTGGTCTCACCTCTATCACCTCTGGCTGCTTGCAGGGGGGCAGTGCGTTCTGGTCACCGGTGTTGTCCTTGGCTTGCTCCTTGCCTTTCTGTGCCTTGTCACTCTTGGAAACAGAAATCATAACGCCTGCTCTGGACCCGTCTCGATAGATGGTGCAGCCCTTGCATCCGCTCTTCCACGCCTCTACATACAAGCGATTAACCAAGGCCTCATCCACGTCGTTGGGCAGGTTGACGGTCACACTGATACTATGGTCTACCCATTTTTGGATGGCACCTTGCATCTTTACCTTTTCCAACCAATCCACATCATTGGCCGTGGCCTTGTGGTAAGGCGACTGTTCCACCAGCTTATCAATCTCTTCCTGGGTATATTTCTTTGTCGAATCGATGCCGTTGACGTTCATCCACTCCAAGAATTTCTTGTGGTACACGATGTATTCTTCAAAGCTATCACCCACTTCGTCCACAAAATCTACATGCACGTCAGTATCGTTGGGATTAACCTTACGACGACGCTTATACACTGGCATGAACACGGGTTCGATGCCACTGGTGGTTTGTGTCATCAGTGAGGTGGTGCCCGTAGGCGCGATTGTCAGACAAGCGATATTGCGACGGCCATACTTCTGCAGGTCGGCATACAACTGTTTGTCGGCCTCTTTGATGCGGAGCAAGAAGGGATTGTTCTTCTCGCGATTAGCATCAAACACGGCGAATGCACCGCGTTCTTGCGCCATGGTGACGGAAGAGCGGTAGGCACTCAACGCTAAATTTTTGTGAACGTTGACAGAAAACTCGGTTGCTTCTGGCGTTCCATAGCGCAAGCCCATGGCTGCAATCATGTCACCCTCGGCCGTTATGCCGACACCTGTACGGCGTCCCAGACTGCTCTTATGTTTGATTTTCTCCCAAAGATGATATTCTGATCCCTTGACCTCATCACTCTGCGGATCTTGTTGTATCTTCTGCATGATACGATCAATCTTCTCCAGCTCCAAATCAACGATGTCATCCATGATGCGCTGTGCTATTTGAACATGCTTTCTGAATTTGTCCATGTCAAAATAGGCATCCTTGGTAAATGGATGAACCACGTAAGAATAAAGGTTGATGCTCAACAAGCGGCACGAATCATAGGTACACAAAGGTATTTCGCCGCATGGATTGGTGCTCACGGTGCGGAAACCCAAATCGGCATAACAGTCGGGAATGCTTTCACGGGTGATGGTATCCCAGAAAAGTACGCCAGGTTCTGCACTCTTCCAGGCATTGTGAACAATTTTTCCCCACAGAGCCTTGGCGGAGATTTCCCGTTGCACAAGCGGCTCATCACTGTCCACAGGGAACTGCTGTACATAAGGTTTGTCACTGGTAGCAGCCTCCATGAAAGCGTCGTCTATCTTGACAGAAACGTTAGCCCCTGTGACCTTTCCCTCAGTCATCTTGGCATCAATGAACGCTTCGCTGTCGGGATGCTTGATGCTCACACTCAACATCAGCGCGCCACGACGGCCATCCTGCGCCACCTCGCGGGTGGAATTGCTGTAACGCTCCATGAAAGGTACCAGGCCGGTGCTGGTGAGTGCCGAGTTGTTAACTGGTGAACCTTTCGGGCGGATGTGGCTCAAATCGTGTCCAACGCCTCCCCTACGCTTCATCAGCTGCACCTGCTCTTCGTCAATGCGCAAGATGGCACCGTACGAGTCGGCATCGCCATCCAGCCCAATCACAAAGCAGTTGCTCAAACTGGCCACCTGGTAGTTGTTGCCGATGCCGGTCATCGGACTGCCTGCCGGGATGACATACTTGAAATGATCCAACAGGTCGAAGATTTCGCGCGCACTCAACGGGTTTTTGTACTTCTTCTCGATGCGCGCAATTTCATTGGCGATGCGCCAATGCATGTCCTCTGGTGACTTTTCATAAATATTCCCGAAACTGTCTTTCATGGAATATTTGTTCACCCATACTCGTGCGGCCAATTCGTCACCCGCAAAGTATTTCAACGCCTCCTCGTAAGCTTCTTCGAAAGCGTAGTTTTTTGATTGTTCCATTTCTTAGTCTAAAAAAAATGTTATATGGTTATGATTTAATATCCAGTGTTATTGGCACAATTATCAGTGAATGATGATTGTTTTGCAAATCTACAACATATTTTCGATATAAGAAAAATATTTTTGGGTTATTTATTTGAAAAACTTGTTGCACAAAATGTTTCTTTTTGAAAATATTTATATCTTTGTCAAATAATAAATTTCCAAGATGAAAACAATCACAACACGCAGGAGTATCCGCAAATATCTAAGCAAGGAGGTTGACAATGAGTTGATTAACAATCTGTTGACCGAATCTGAACGTACGCAGACCATGGGCAATTTGCAACTTTACTCGGTCGTTATCACGCACAGCGATGAACAAAAAAGAAAATTGGCACCAGCCCATTTCCATCAACCCATGGTGACGCAAGCACCTGTGGTACTGACCTTTTGTGCCGATTATAGGCGAACCACCTCATGGGCGGCGTGCAGAAAAGCGCAACCAGGCTATGACAATTTCTTGAGTTTCATCAACGCTGCCACCGACACCTTATTATATTGTCAAACCTTCTGCAACCTCACCGAAGAAGCCGGACTGGGCTTATGCTTCCTGGGCACCACGCTGTACGACCCCAAAAGCATCATCGACACGCTCCAACTGCCACGGCTGGTGATGCCCGTAGCCACCATCACCCTGGGATGGCCCGACGAAACACCCGACCTTACTGACCGTCTTCCGCTCTCGGCCATCATACATGACGAAACGTACCGTGACTACACACCCGAGCGGATAGACCTATTTTACCACGAAAAAGAAAGTCTACCCGAGAACATTCAGTTCTGCGAAGTGAACAAGAAAGAAACCTTGGCACAAGTTTTTACGGACATACGATACACCAAAAAGGACAACGAGGCCATGTCTAAAAACCTGTTGGATACACTCAAGCAACAAGGTTTTTTGTAGAAGTCGATGCTGACGAATCGTTTGACCCGTCGGCAAGGAGCGGAAAGTGCGTAAAATCATCCATCCTTACTGCACGTTCAAGCTGCCTAAAGGGCCTGAATTTTCTTGACAACACATCGCTTCATGTTTGGCGTATTTTCAAACAGCCATGCTGCTGGGCGCAAATACGCCAAATATGCGTGATTTATGTATGTCGTTATCATACAATTCATTACCTCATTATGCATGCTATCATGCGCCTGTTTTTCGAACTTTTCTGGCCAATAGCAATGCTTTAAGCCGCTAATAGGCATGCTTTTGCCGTGCAATCTCATGTATATTGGCCCCGAAAGTGATGCATTTAAGCACCTAAAAGCATCGCTTTGAGGCAAAAAGTTGATTTTTATCCCATCTTTATCTCAATTTTGCACCCTGCGAGCCTATCGTTTTTTCCTAAATGAAAAGTTTTGAAGTGTCATTTTAGAAGGTATAATCGAGCAAAATATCAGACAATTCATGTAGCTACACACCCGCCTAATCGAAGAAGCGCCCTGATGCTAACTTTGCAGAACTGCCGTTCATGTTGAACAAAAGGCGATGACCCTGACCCCAACGCTATTCACCTTGTCCAGAGAGTGAGAATTGTCATAGTTGTTGTAAAAAATACAGAAAAAAAATTTCTTTACTTTAAAAAAATGATTATCTTTGTAAAGAATTTATAAGATTCTTAAAAGTTTCTATGTTTCAATGCGTCTGAAGCTAAACGTTAGACTACCCGTTGGCGGAATTAATTTAAGTTGATAAATATGAGCAAAAAGTTGTACATAACGTTGATTTTTAGTAACTTAGTAGTATTCAAAACGTTAAGTTCAAACCATCGTATGTACAACCTTTATACAAAATTCGTCAAAA
>JAQYPT010000006.1 GCA_028726625.1 Prevotellaceae bacterium
CCGCCGCCAGAAAAATATTCACTTAACACTTGCAGCTTGAACGCATCACTAAACTCTCTTCTTTTACTTGATTTCGTCATGTTTTTTTACTTTTTTTGAGTTTGATTATGTGTCAAGCTATTTCAGTATAAGACATATTGAAATTTGAAAATGTGTGGTTTTGTAACATATTGATTTCTATTATGTTATGATTCTACCGGCAGATTCGTTTCATTCGCAGAACGCTTGCGTTCATTATTTTGTTTAGTTGATTCGTTAAATTTGTTAAATTCGTAGTTCCACGACATAGCCCTTAAATGTAAGAACGATAGCTGAAACAAAATAAATGGCAAAAACTTGCGATTGCCATGCAAGATTTTTTATATTTGTAGTTATAAGGATAAAAGGTTACTGTGTTCAAGGTAGAAATCAAGGTGATGATGCCAGGAATGCAGATGAAATAAAATGAGAATGATGAAATATGTTTTTTACTTGTTGATAGGTCTGCTGTGCGTGAGTTGTGCGGTAGATGACGGGGATGAAATGAGCCGTGAAAACCTGAATTCGGCGAATCTTTCGCCAGAATATTACGGGCGGTTTGAAGGGATATGGAGCATCAATGGTCAGAATATTGGCTCGGCTGAACTGGAGATGGGCGTGCAACAAGTGTATTCAACCCTGCCGTTGGCCCGCGACGTGCAACAGACCATCGCACGCAAACTGGGCGTTGAGACGTTGGATGACGTGCGGGGAGGCAGCTATGGTGTGTCTTATTTGGAAACCGCTTACTCGGGCAGTTCGCACTATTTTACGCTCCTGCCAAACGATGTCGAGATGACGGTGAAGGCCAAGGGCCACACACACAAGGTGCAATTGGTCATGGAACTGGACAATGGCAAGGCGGTGTACGACAAGCAGACCACGGCCTTCGTCGCCTTTTTGCATTTGGCCGAGGTTCGGTTGGACGGGGAGTTGCTGAGGGAATACAAACCGTCGCAGACCATTCAATTTAAATCTACGAAGAAAACCAGAACAAGTGGAGACTGAAAAAAGTCTTTTAGAGGATATACTTCAAGGTAAACGTACGGCCATGCGACGGTTGTATGAGCGTTACAGTGGGTATGCCATGGCCGTTGGGCTGCGGTATATAGCCGACCGTGACGCTGTGCAAGACGTGTTGCAGGACAGCTTCGTGAAAGTGTTCGCAGCCATCGACGGGTTCAGTTACCGCGGTGAGGGATCGCTGAAGGCGTGGGTGATGCGCATTGTGGCCAACGAGTCGCTGAACTATCTCAAGCAAAACCAGCGGCTGCAATTCGTGGATGAGATGCCCGACGTGGCTGATGAGGATGAAAAGGTGGATGTGAAAAACGTTCCCATGAGTGTGGTGATGCAGATGATACAGCAGCTTCCTGCTGGCTACAGGACGGTGTTCAACCAGTTTGTGTTCGAGGAGAAAAGCCATCGTGAAATTGCATCAGACCTGGGTATCAAGGAGAGTACATCGGCTTCGCAATATTTCAGGGCGAAAAACTTGTTGGCAAAAATGATTCAAGAATATTCAAAGACGACGACAATATGAAGAAAGACGATTGGATAAATGATATACAGCGGCGCATGGCAGACCATCAGGAACCTGTTAAGGATGACTTGTGGGCTGGCATTGAACAGGCGCTTGACCAACAAAAGGTTGTTGGGAAGCCGGCTGTGGTGATGCGCTGGCGGCGTTATGTCGCAGCGGCGGCCATCGTTTTAGCTTTGATGGGCGGAGCAGGATATGTGCTGTTCAACCATCAAGAACAGGCCGAAAAAGGGGTGGCACGGACGGAAACCGAACAGCAACCGGCCGGTTTGCAACCCAGCACCCAACAAATGGAACCGATGGTACTTGCCGAACAAGCACACGAGTCGGTGGCATCGCGTGTTAAAAAGGCGTTGACGGCTGTGCGGCGAGGCACTGACAGTAATCAACCGTTGATGGCTATGGTGCAGGAAAAGGACGCAGAATCTCCGGACAGACCGCAGGATTTGATGAATAAGGATATGGAACCAGGCGGACAACCGGAAGCGTCATCCGCTGATGCAACGGACAAAGTGGCGGAACAACCGCAACCATCGGCCGCGCAAAAGAATGAGGTTGGAAGGTCATCGCAAACGTTTTTGCCTGCCGAGAGGCAGCGCATCCATGCTTCACGCCATGGTGCGAAGGTGACGATGAATCTCTATGCGGCTAATTCGGTGGGTACCTATTCGGGACGTAACGGTCTTGCAACGCCTGCAGAGATGGTGGCTAACTACAATTTGG
Source organism: Prevotellaceae bacterium (assembly GCA_028726625.1). Classification (GTDB taxonomy): domain Bacteria; phylum Bacteroidota; class Bacteroidia; order Bacteroidales; family Bacteroidaceae; genus Prevotella. The sequence goes on from JAQYPT010000006.1 coordinate 2,285, forward strand.
CAAAGGCCGCTCCTGAATTGTTCTTTGCAGAGGTGGCATCGCCCATAGCCCTTCAGTCACACGAGGAGACTGATCATCACCAGCCAGTGTCGTTTGGATTGACGGCAGGCTATGCCCTCAACCAGCGATGGACATTGACATCGGGTTTGGTGTACACGAAACTGTCTTCCGATTTCATTCAAGTATTGGATGACAGTAGGCTTACCCGTCGGCAAACTTTGCACTATGTGGGAATACCTCTGAATGTGAATTTCATGGTATGGGGTAACAAAAAACTAAAAACATACGTCACCGCGGGTGGGCAAGCCGACTTCAACGTGGATGCCAAAACGGTGAAAGAGGGCATCAAACACGACATGCCCAAGGACAAGTTGCAGCTGTCTACCCAAGCTGCCTTGGGCTTGCAGTATGACTTTACGCCGCATCTTGGGGCTTATTTTGAGCCTGGCGTGAAATATTACATTGACAACAAGAGCGAAACGCAGAACTTCTTTAAAGACAAACCGCTGAACGTTCACCTACAAGTGGGGTTAAGGTGGAACATCCAGTAAGTGCCAGAAGAGGGATTGGGTGTTTGTTCACGCTGGTTGAAAGGTGGTTCGGCGCATGCCGTTGTTGCACCTTACCCCCGCATTAGTTTCTGGTGTGCTGGCTCGAACTCTTTGGGATATTTGGCTTGCAGACAGAGGTTGACCAACGCGTTGGCCAGCAATTCAGCGTCATTCAAGTCAACACCTTGCCCACGCGATATGTCCTTGCCCAGACATACCTCCCAGGTAGCGTTGAAACAGCTGTCTTCAGCACCCACATACGAGTGGTCGGGCTTGTCGCCGGGCATGACCTTGTAGCGGATGGACTTGCTGTTGTTCACTGGTTTCATGGTGAGCAGCATGTCGTATGCCATCTTTAGTTGTGGACGGAACTTGTTGGTTCCGGGAAACATGTCATTGATGACTGGCATGATTTCATCAAACTCGTAGGCTTGTAAAAGGTGAAATAGTTTCATAATTCTTTGTTATTGTTGTCTTTATTGTATTCAGTGTGTATGGATGCGTGTGCCGTATGGCTTGAAAATGGTGGCTTTTAACATCGTTCATCCTACCAGCAAGGGCCGTGTGTGCTTGTTTTTACGCACGTTGTTCGTCTTTGTTTCTCGTTCGTCAGAGGATGTTTAATGCGATGACCGAGCAGGCTTCAGCATCGGCTAAGGCGTGGTGATGGTTCACTAAGTTGTAACCCAAATGGGCCGCTACCGTGTGTAACTGGTGATTGGCCAATTCGTGATGGCAGAAAACTCTGCGTGAAGCGATCAACGTACAATAGAAAGGATAGTTGGGATAGGCCATGCCGTAGGATGCGAAGCAGGCCTTCAGGCAGCTCTCATCAAAGGCTTTGTTGTGCGCCACCAATGGAAGATGCCTGATGAGGGGCGTTATTTCGGCCCACACTTCAGGGAAAGTGGGCGCATCTTGCGTGTCAGAGGGTAAAATACCATGCACGGCAATGTTGCGTGGATGGTAGTAATTGGGGTAAGGACGAATGAGGTGATAGTACGAATCGGTAATCTTCCCATTCTCTACTATCACCACACCTACGCTGCACACGCTGCTTCTGCAGCTGTTGGCAGTTTCAAAATCTATGGCTGCGAAGTCTTTCAATGTTCGCTGCTGATATGGTCTGTTTGTTTGATTGGTCTTGTTTTGGCTTATTAAAACTTAGCCATTTTGATGGCTACCACGGCACATTCATCACCCTTGTTGCCCAGTTTGCCACCGCTTCTGTCTTGAGCTTGCTGTAAATCGTTGGTTGTCAGCAAGCCGAAGACCACCGGTATCTCACTTTTAGCATTGATGTGAGCGATTCCCTGGGTCACACCTTGGCAGATATAGTCAAAGTGGGGAGTCTCTCCGCGAATAACACTTCCCAAGATGATGACGGCGTCATACCCGCCATTGAGCACCATCTGATGGGCACCATAGATGAGTTCAAAGCTGCCAGGTACCGTCTTTACGTGGATGTTCTCAGGCAAAGTGCCATGTTTCTCGAGCGTAGCTACGCATCCATCCAATAGGGCACCCGTTATTTCGGGATTCCATTCAGACACCACAATGCCGAAACACATGTTGCTGGCATCAGGCACTTTCGACGCATCGTAGCTGGAGAGGGGGTGTAATGAGGTTGCCATGGGTGTTATCGTGAAGCGCGTTCGATGTATTTGTCAATCTCTCCACTCTGTACAACAGCCGAGTTGACATACGTTTTCTTGATGTCCTGATACATCGTCAGTGCATCGCTTTTCTTGTTCTGGCTTTCCAAAATCTTGGCAGCCTGCATCAAGAAAGTGGGCGACAGACTGTTGTTTACGCCGTCATCCCCTTTGCTGTCAGCTTTTTTGGCAGCCTTTTTCAGGTTTTCTACCGCCTTATCCAGTTGGTTGAGGTGTGCGTATGCGTTGCCAAGTGCGGCCAAAGCAGCCGGGCTTACCATGGCATCATTGGCACCATTGTATTCGCTCAAGTATTTCACAGCTTCCTTCCACTTGCCAAGGTTGGCATAACAGAGGCCGGCATAGAGGTTGGCTAAGTTGCCTGCATCGGTGCTGCTGTAATCGCTGGCGACCTTCAAAAAGCCTCCATATTTAATCTTGTCGCCGTTAAGCGCTTTTTCATAATCGCCTGCATTGAAGTACTGTTGACCCTTACCCAGCTCTGTACTGGCCTTTTCGGCACGTGGGTTAGACACATAAGCCTTGTAAAGGAATGCCCCAACGATGATGACAATGAGGGCTACGACTGCAATGATGATGGGCTTTTTGTATTTCTCAAAGAAAGCCTGTGATTGGGTGAGAGTATCTTTGTTTTCCTGATCTCTCTTCACTTGATTGTTTGCCATTTATTGATGATGTTTTTTTATTGTTTTTTCTGATATGCAGTGCGGTCGGCTCCAGGCGTGTAGTGCCTTCCCGACTATGATGCGTTGCAAAATTAACGCATTTATCTCATATATTGAAATATATTGCTTACTTTTTTCGTTTTTCCCCTTTAAAACATGTAACTTTGCATGAACCCGACGGCTGTAACGCAGTCTGTCAAGGGCATATTTGCTATGATCCTCAAAAAGATATCCATACTCAATTATAAGAACATTCAGGTAGCCGACCTTACGTTTTCGCCTAAGTTGAATTGTCTCATTGGACACAATGGCGAAGGTAAGACCAATTTGCTGGATGCCGTGTATTACTTGTCGTTTTGTCGCAGTGCTTTTAATCCCATTGATTCGCAAGTTATCACGCATGATCGCGACTTCTTTGTACTTGACGGCATGTACCTCAATGACATGGGTGATGAAGAACGCATCTATTGTGGCATGAAACGAGGCACGAGAAAGCGATTCAAACGCAATCAGAAGGAATACAAACGCCTGTCGCAACACATTGGATTGATTCCGCTCATCTTCGTTTCTCCAGCTGATACCGCATTAATTGATGGCGGAAGTGACGCTCGTCGTCGTTTCCTGGACATGGTTATCTCGCAGTTGGATCATTCGTATATTGAGCTGTTGAGTCGCTACAACAAGGCCTTGACACAAAGAAATGCCCTGTTGAAAGCCGAACAAGAGCCGGATGGGGCGTTGATGGAAATTCTTGAACAGGAGATGGCAACGCAGGGAGAGGCCATCTATGCCAAGCGCGATGCATTCGTCCGTGAGTTCATTCCCGTGTTTCAAACGATTTATGACCATGTTTCGGGGTGTCACGAAACGGTATCATTGCAATATATCTCGCATGCGCAGCGTGGCCCTTTGCTTGATGTCATCCAGCGTGACCGATACAAAGAACGTGCCGTGGGCTATTCTCTTCATGGGATACATCGTGATGATTTGGAGATGATGATTGGTGGTTATCAGCTCAAACGCGAGGGAAGTCAGGGACAAAACAAAACCTATGTGCTGGCATTGAAGCTGGCTCAGTTTGATTTTCTCAAGCGAACAGCCTCGTCAACCACGCCACTTCTCCTGTTAGACGATATCTTCGACAAGCTGGATGCGGGTAGGGTAGAGCGCATTGTGAACATGGTGGCGGGTGATGCCTATGGACAAATCTTCATCACCGACACCAATCGTGACCATTTGGACAGCATCCTTAGTCGCCATTCGTTTGATTATAAGTTGTTTGAAGTGGTGCATGGAGAGATCAGCGAGCGGTCAACGAGTGTGCAAAATGCTGCTGGTAGTGATGCTTTGGCACCCAAGAAAGAAACGGAGGGAAAGGATGTTTAGACGAAAAGTACAGACACTTGCGGACATCTTGCAGCAGACTTTGCGCGAAAATGGATTGGAAACGCCCTTGTTGCAACGTCGTCTGATTGACGCATGGCCTACAGTTGTGGGCAAAACCATCGATGAATATACGGGTGAACGCTTTATTAAAAACCAGACACTCTTTGTCAAAATACTCAATCCGGCTTTGCGACAAGACCTTTCCATGATGCGAACGCAACTGGTGAAGCGGCTCAACGAGCATGTGGGAGCCTTGGTCATCACCGAGGTGAGGATATACTAAGCGCTCAATCCTCGGCGCACTTTTGCGTGATGATCTCGTCCATTCGCACGTCATGCTCATCGGTTGGCACTTCGTCAACCAGTTGAAACGGGAAACATACACCTATTTTATAACAGTCTTTCGCTTGTGAAAGAAAACGATCGTAATAGCCTTTTCCCCGACCGAGACGATGACCATGCCGGTCAAAGGCCATTCCTGGGACCAATATCAGGTCGATTTGCTCATAATCAGTGAACGCTTCAGCTTGGGGTTCCATGATGCCAAAGGATCCATGCCCTACGTTTGTATCGTGTGTATAGCGGCATATTTTCATCGTGTGGTCATCCACTACGACGGGCAGGAGTAGCGTTTTCCCCTGCTGTAACAGCGTGTTGATGAGTTCATGTGTATTCACTTCGTCGGCCAGTGACGCATAAAGCAGGATGGTGTGAGCCGACATTAAACGGGGATGAGCAAGCAAAGCCTCGATGATGGGTTGCGACATCCGGCGCAATTGTTCACTGCCGTAAGTCTTTTTGCGTTGTCTCATTTCTTGTCTGAGGCTCTGTTTGCTCATCTTTTGATTATTTTTCATTGTTATGTTTGAACCAAAATTCCTATGCCCTGTAGGTTTCTGGCAGTCGCCTTACCTCGGGTTGTCGTTGCAAAAGGTTGGCTTTGGCCACTTTCTTGTTATCTTTCTTCCCATTTTTCTGCTGCTCTGGAGCCTTCGGGAACGCTGCATTGTTTCTGAATGTTTTCAGTGCTTCCCGAATGGTTGCATCGTCCTGGTTGATGTATTGCAGCCAAGCCTGTTCGTTGAGCATGTTGTAAATCACGCGACTGTTGATGTAGCGGTCGAGCAAGTTGTACGACTTCTTGATCATCAAGTTGCGCCGTTTCAGTCCCTTCTTGTCGGCATAGGTGGCGAACTTGTCCACCAGATTCTGCTTCTTGAGATAGTCTTCCATTTCCATCATCTCCTTGAAGTTGTTCAGTTTCAATCGATTGTCGTCCGTATACGAGAAGGCAAACTGCAAAATCAGTCCGCTCATGCTGGCTTGCTTATAATAAGAGGTGTAGTTCGTGGTGTCTTCCGGCACGAAGAGGTCTGGCGTAATACCACCCCCACCATATACGGTACGCCCGTTGGCGGTATGGTATGCCGGTCCGGTGTGTTTGATAGAGTCTTCCGAGAAGAACTCCCCATGCTGATAACGGCTTAGCAAATCTTGCGCATAGTCTTGTTCATCCCCCGGCACGTAGGGCTTCTGAATGCAGCGTCCCGATGGGGTGTAATAGCGTGCGATGGTCAGTCGGACCATGCTACCGTCGGAAAATTCAATCTGTTTCTGCACCAGTCCCTTGCCAAACGAACGCCGTCCGATGATGGTGGCACGGTCGTTGTCCTGCATGGCGCCAGCAAATATTTCACTGGCCGATGCCGATCCCTCGTTAATCAGCACCACCAATGGCATTTGTTTGTAGCTGCCTCGCCCGTCTGACCTGAATTCCTGTCGTGGCGACTTGCGTCCTTCGGTGTAGACGATGAGCCGGTTTTTGGGCAAGAACTCGTTGGCCATCTGTACGGCCGATTGCAAATAGCCGCCCGTGTTGTCACGAAGATCGATGATAAGGTTCTTGAATCCTTGCTCACCCAGCTTCACCAAGGCCACCAACAGTTCGGCATAGGTGGTCTCACCGAAGCTCTTGATGCGGATGTAGCCTGTGCTGTCGTCAATCATGTAGGTGGCCGAAACGCTTTTCAGCGGTATGTCACCGCGGGTGACAACAAACGATTGTGGCTTTTTGTCGCCATATCTCACCACACCAATCTTCACCTTCGTGTTCTTTGGACCCTTGAGTCGTTTCATCGCTTCCTGATTGGTCACCACTTTCCCCACGAAGGGTTTGTCGTCAACCATCACGATTTTGTCGCCTGCCAGGATGCCTGCACGCTCGGCAGGACCGTTCTGAATGACGTTTTGTACATGGATGGTGTCCTCGCGGATGGTGAACTCAATGCCCACACCCGAGAACGATCCCTGCAATTCTTGGTTGGCTGCCTGCACGTCCTTGGCACTGATGTAGACGCTGTGAGGGTCCAACCCCGTGAGAATCTTCGGCATGGCATCCTCCACAAGCGAGTCAAGATTCACCTTGTCCACATACTGGTCGTCGATGATGTGCAACAGATTGTTGATTCGGTTGGTACCCGTATTGATGATGTTCAGTCGGTTTCCCGAGAAATGATTGGAGTAGAACGACCCCACTCCGATGCCGATGATGCCACAAAGAGCCATCAGCAGCGGCACGAATCGATTCGACTTATTTGGTTTCATTGTCATTGATGTTTAGATAGATCACTTCTATGCCAGCTTTCTTCAGCAGGTTGATGCCGTCTTCCAGTCTGTATTTCTCGGCATACACCACCCGCTTGATGCCCGCTTGTATGATGAGTTTGGCGCATTCTATGCACGGTGAGGCCGTCACATAGAGCGTAGAGCCGTCGCTGTTGTTCGAACTTCGTGCCAGTTTGGTGATGGCATTGGCCTCTGCATGCAGCACGTAGGGATGGGTAACTCCATTCTCGTCTTCGCACACATTGTCAAATCCACTCGGCGTGCCGTTGTATCCGTCGCTGATGATCATGTTGCCTTTCACCACCAACGCACCCACCTGTCGGCGGCGGCAGTACGAGTTTTCGGCCCAGATGCGAGCCATGCGCAGGTAGCGTTGGTCCAGTTGATGAAATTTGTCATTGCTCATGGAGATGTTGTTTTTGGGGGTTATCGTGGATGTTAAGCTGATTAGGCCAATTTGGCTGATTAGGGCAATTGCGTTTCCCGGTGTTGTCGCTTGATTCCGTTGCGCTCCAACAGGGCGTCGATGGTGGGCTCTTGTCCACGAAAACGCTTGTACAGCGTCATGGGATGCTCCGTTCCGCCCTTCGAAAGAATGCAATCGCGGAACCGCTGGGCGGTGGCTTGGTCGAAGATGCCGTTTCGCTTGAACACGCTGAAAGCGTCGGCATCCAGCACCTCGGCCCACTTGTAGCTGTAGTAGCCCGCCGCATAGCCGCCGGCCATGATGTGCGAAAACTGTACTGTCATGCACGTCTCGGGCATCTGTTTGCCGAGGATGGCCTTCTCCCAGGCTTTCTTTTCAAAGGGGATGATGTCTTCGTCGAACGCTTCGCGCTGTGTGTAGTAGGCCATGTCGAGCAGTCCAAAGCTCACCTGGCGCAGACATGCCATGCCTGCCATGAAGTTTCGGCTGCGCACGATGCGGTCAATCAGCTCGTCGGGAATCACCTCGCCCGTCTTATAATGGAAGGCGAAGGTCTGCAAGAACTCACGCTCAATGGCGAAATTCTCCATGAACTGCGAGGGAAGCTCCACGAAATCCCACCACACGTTGGTGCCAGATAGGCTCTCGAACCGCGTGTTGGCAAACATGCCGTGCAGCGAATGGCCAAACTCGTGCAGGAAAGTTTCCACCTCACCCAGCGTCAGCAAGGCGGGCTTGTCATCCGTAGGCTTGGTGAAGTTCATCACTAACGACGCATGGGGACGCACGTTGTTGCCCTTGCGGTCTATCCACTGCCCTTGAAACTCGGTCATCCAGGCACCGCCCTGCTTGCCCTTGCGCGGAAAGAAGTCGGCGTACAGCACGGCCAGAAACGAGCCATCTCTGTCGGATACCTCGTAGGCTTTCACGTCGGGGTGATACACCGGGATGTCTTTGTTCTCCTTGAAGGTGATGCCGTACAGGCGGGTAGCCAGTCCGAAGACGCCCTTGATGACGTTCTCCAGCTTGAAGTAAGGGCGCAACATCTCTGCGTCGAGGTTGTATTTCTCCATCTGTAGTTGATGACTGTAATAGGCCGTGTCCCACGGCTCCATCACAAAGTCGGCTCCCTCCTGGCGCTTGGCAATCTCGCTGAGCGCCTCTTTCTCCTTCAGTGCCGTGGGCTTGTAGGCCGCTATCAGGTCGTTGAGCAGCTGGTATACATTCTCCACCTTGGATGCCATGCGGTGTTTCAGCACATAGTCGGCATACGTGTCGTAACCCAAGAGTTGGGCTATCTCGCGGCGCAGGTTGATGAGGCGTTGGCAGATGGCCAGGTTGTTCTCGTCATTTTTGTGCGTGCACACCGTGTTGCGTGCCATGTACATTTGGCGGCGCAGGTCTCTTTGGGTTGAGTAGGTCATGAACGGCGAGTAGCTGGGCATGTCGAGCGTAAACACCCAGCCATCCAAATTCCGCTCTTTGGCCGTCATTGCGGCAGCCTCGCGCGCGGTGTCGGGCAGTCCGTCCAGTTGTTTCTCGTCGGTGATGTGCAGCGTGTACGCCTTGTTCTCTTTGAGCAGGTTTTGCGAGAACTGCAACGAAAGCATGCCAGCCTCTTCGGTTAGCTTGCGCAGGTGGTCCTTGCCTTCGTCGTCGAGCAACGCGCCACTGCGCACAAAGCCATCGTACGACTTCTCCAGCAGCATCTGCTCTTCGGGTGTCAGCTCGCGATGATGCTCGTAAACATGTTTCACACGCTCGAACAACCGCTTGTTCAGCATCACGTCGTTCGCATGCTTGGTGAGGATGGGACTGAGTTTCTGTGCCAGCTCGTCCAGCTGGTCATTGGTTTCGGCTGACAGCATGCACGAGAAAACGGTTGACACGCGGTCAAGCAAGTCATAATAATGCTCGCCTTTCGAGGTGTCAACGCGCGCGATGGTGTTCTCGAACGTAGGCTCCTCGGGGTCGTTGATGGTCTTTTCGATGATTTCGTCATCGCGGCGTATGCCCTCCATGAACGCCTCCTCATAGTGTTCGAAGCGAATGCGGTTGAACGGCACGGTGTGGTGGGGCGTGTCGTATTCTTCAAAAAAAACGTTGTCGTGTTTTGCTTTCTCTATGCTGTTTTCATCCATACTCGTACAATCTTCTTGATGCGTGATGCAAAAGTACGAAAAATATCAGATACACCTTATTATTATAGGGACATTTAACGAATATTAGACACGCATCCATGAGCTGAGGCACCGCCATGGGGTGTTTTTCCAAACTGTCTTATACTGAAATAGCTTGACACATAATCAAACTCAAAAAAAGTAAAAAAACATGACGAAATCAAGTAAAAGAAGAGAGTTTAGTGATGCGTTCAAGCTGCAAGTGTTAAGTGAATATTTTTCTGGCGGCGGTTCT
>JAQYPT010000007.1 GCA_028726625.1 Prevotellaceae bacterium
AGAACCGCCGCCAGAAAAATATTCACTTAACACTTGCAGCTTGAACGCATCACTAAACTCTCTTCTTTTACTTGATTTCGTCATGTTTTTTTACTTTTTTTGAGTTTGATTATGTGTCAAGCTATTTCAGTATAAGACATATCATTTTTGATTGCTCGGGCAAGGAGTTAAGAACCTCCTGAATTTGCCGGTGCAACTCCTCATATACCAGTTCTTCTTCCGCATTGTGGTGAAAAATCAGGCTATACAGTTGCTCTGATCCCTGTTGGTTCGGTAGTTCGTCAATCGAGTACTGGTTGGCCACCATCTGGTGTCGTAGAAAATTGAGGCATGCGTTCCTCACCATTGTGTAAAGGAGTGAGGAGATGGAGATGTGGGTCAGCTTTTCTCGGCTTTCCCATAGCTTTACAAAACAGTCTTGTAAGATGTCGTTCAAGTCGTCCGGCTGATTGATGAAGCGAGAGGCATAGGCCTTCAGTCTGGGCTGATAGGTCTTGAAGATAAATTCGAACGCTTCGGCTTTTCCTAACCTCAAGTCATCGAACAATTCAGCGGAATTCATTGTATATCTTACCATTTCGCGCGAACATATAGCACAAAGATAGAAAATGTCTGCATAAATAGCAAACGAATCTGAAAAATAAAGTGCTTTTTAATTGAAGTTTAGTTTAGGGTAAAGCGATTGTTCGGTGTTATATATATAGACTATTGAAAAACAGACATGCAAAATACAGACAACCAATTGGCAGAGCTGGCCCGAGGTTTCTTTGAGGGTACGCTTTCCAATGATGAAGAACAGATGCTTTTTGTCATTCTCCAAGAGAATGAGGAGCAGCGCGCGCGTTTTGATGCGATGGAGCAGGCGTGGAACGCAACCCATGTCCCATCAGCAGCAGTTGAGAAAGAATGGAGAAGAGTCTGGAGCCGTATCCAAGGCAGAAGTCCTATCCGCATGAAGTCACGTAGGGTACTTCTTCGCCGTAAGCTTGCTGCCGCTGCCGTAGCTTTGGTTTTGGTGTCGTCACTCGTTACCTACTTCTTCACCAGCCGTCACGCTGGGTCAAAGGCTTACTACACCTGCATAGCACCACTTGGCGGCAAGGCCGAGGTGGTGTTGCCCGATGGGTCGCGCGTGTGGCTCAATGCAGGGTCAGACTTACGCTATCCTGCTTCGTTCGGCGTTGACAGCCGTATGGTTGAACTCAACGGTGAGGCTTATTTTGAGGTGGCTAAGCATGCGGGATCCAAGTTCACGGTAAACACCAAGGGATATGACGTGATTGTCCATGGAACCAAGTTCAATATATCAGCCTATGACGACGATGCCACTGTTACGACAACCCTGTTGGAGGGAAGTGTGCAGGTGAGCCTTGACAATGAGCGTGTCATGCTGGTTCCAGGAGAGAAGGTCACGCTGAACCAGGCATCAGGCGAACTGATCAAGACCAAAGCGTCAACCAAAGCCAATGCCTGGATTCATGGCAATACCGAGTACGAGAGCATTACCCTGGCCAATCTGGTCAAAGTGCTGTCGCGCAGGTTTAATTTGAATATCACCGTACAGTCGTCTTCCTTGCGTGACGAACAGCTGGCCATCGCGCTGAACAACGGCGAGGATTTCGACGGCATCGTGCGAGGACTGCAGAGAATCATCCCTATACGGGTTGTCAGAGATGGGAAGAATGTGCAAATCCTCGAACGTGAGGGTGCATTTGTTCCATGTGATGACCGTATCAATATGAATAAATCTTACATTAATAAATAAATTTATCTCTAATCTAACAGAAAAGTAAACAACAATCATGAGAGGAAAATACCTTTATTATTCGCTTCTTGCTGTTCTCCTTCTGTGTCCTGTCCGAGGTCTTTCCCAGACAGTCACAAAGGTATTTCGCAAAACTCCACTAAAGACCGTTCTGAAAGAAGTGGAAAAACAAACCCAGATGTCTGTCATCTACAAGGTAAATGAAGTAGATGCCAGCAAAAAAATCTCAGCGTCATTCAAGAATGAGCCAGTTAACAAGGTGCTTGACAAAGTGCTTGACCCGTCATTAACGTATACGATAGAGAATAAGATGATTACCATCTATCGCCGCGGCACACGTCCCCATGGAGCTGCAACGGTTAGCAACAGTGTGGGGCAACCACACAAAATTCATGGAACTGTTGTAGACGGCAACGGTGAGCCGCTCATCGGTGTGACGGTCAGGGTAAGAAACTCGAAAGAGGGAGTGGTGACCGATATTGACGGCAATTACTCTCTTACCACGAAAGAGACGGCTCCCACATTGGAGTTCTCGTACATAGGCTATGCTCCGCAGACATTGGTGGCCACTGGCGCAACGCTGAACGTTACCCTGAGCGAGGAGAGCAGCACGCTTAACGAGGTCGTGGTGACCGCCATGGGTATTCAGCGTAAGGAGAAATCGCTGACTTATGCCACACAACAGGTAAAGGCAGAAGACTTGATGCGTGTACAAGACCCCAATGCAGTGAACTCTTTGGAAGGTAAAGTGTCGGGCGTCGTTATTACGCCAAGTGCCGGTGGTGCTGGTGGTGCGTCCAAGATTATCCTCCGCGGTAACAAGTCGGTATTGGGAAACAGCTCTCCACTCATTGTATTGGACGGAGTTCCAATGAGCAACGGTACGCGTGGGCAAATCAATGGTTCGAACATAGAGTACGCAGGTGTTTCTGAAGGTGCAGACCCCTTGTCGATGATCAACCCTGACGATATTGAGTCGATGAACGTACTGAAGGGTGCCAATGCTGCCGCTCTCTACGGATCGGCTGCCGCTAACGGTGTGGTGATGATTACAACAAAGAAAGGAAAGGAAGGAAAGCTATCAGTAAGCGTTACGTCCAATATTACTTTCGACACGCCGCTGCTTACGCCAGCGATACAAAACGTCTATGGTGCACGCATCAAAGCAGCTGGTGGACTTGATATTGGTAGCTGGGGAGACAAGGTGGCTAACCGCCCCGCAGACCAGTTAACTTTGCAATCGTCTTTTGACTCTTCTGCACCATTCGAATCAGGCTTTCTAAATACCGTTCATTTGCGTAATGCAGCCAAGAACGACTTGGACGACTTCTATCGCACGGGTACTACGATCAACAACTCGGTATCGTTTTCAGGAGGTACAGAGAAGATACAAAGTTACTTCTCTTTCTCTAACTCGCACGCCAACGGTATGCTGGTTAGCAACTCATACAACCGTAATACGGTGAATTTCCGACAGTCGTACAACTTCCTCAAACGTCTGCACATCAATACCGCTATCAACTATATCCAGACCATTACCAACAACCGTCCTGGTGGAGGTACGGTGATGAACCCAGTGTACCACATGTACACAGCGCCACGCAACTTGGATATGGACTACTATCGCAACCATTACTATCGTGAAAAGGGTACGTGGATGGCGAAGAACGTTCCTGCATACGTACAGCAAAATGGTAGTATTTACGAGCTTACCACCACTGATTTGACATTCAACGGTCCGATGCAGGAGTGGGCATACTTGGAGAAGAGCCAGAACAACCCATACTGGCTTACCCGCATGAATAGTACCAAGCAGCGCACCGACCGTGTGTTTGGAACGGTGAGTGGTAAGATTGACATTTATGACGGTTTGGATTTCCAAGCACGTCTTAGCATTGACCACACCAAGTACGACAACGACGGAAAACGATACGCTACCACCTTCACCCCCGGAGGTATTGAGCCTTATGGTATCTATTCAAAGACTTTGGACCGTACTTCGGAAATTTATACCGACTACTTGCTGTCTTACAACAAGACATTTGAAGACACATGGAGTGTTTCGGCAACAGCAGGATGGGTGGCTCACCTTATCAAGACCAAGTTCCAGAATACTTATACCACTGCAACGCCGAAGGATGGCAACAAGATAAGATTCTCCAAACTCGTGAACTATTTTGAGACCGATGCTGCCACAGCAGGTGAAACGCGTGCTTCGGTAAACACCAACTGGGACAAGGCTGCCCTGTTCACTGCTCAAATTGGTTGGAAAGATATGGTTTACTTTGATGCTTCCTATCGTCAGGACTGGTATCGTGCCTTCAGACAGTTCAAGAATCGCGGCACTTCCGAAAGCTATGGTTATTTTGGCTTCGGTGCCAATGCCATTGTTAGCTCTTTAGTAAAACTGCCCGAGGTGATTTCTTACTTGAAATATCGTGCTTCTTATTCAGAGGTAGGTAACTCTATTCCTAACAAGGTACTGGCGAGATCATCGCGTGACACGTTCACCGGAGCTGTTCCACCGTCACCATACTCATCATTCAAGAATCCTAAACCAGAGAAAACTCGCTCGTTCGAGACAGGTATTGAGTCGTCATGGTTCGGCAGTCGTCTCGACTTCGATTTCACGTTCTATCACGCCCTCTCTACCGATCAATATATGGAGGGAGCCAATGCTTCCGGAAAAATTGAACCGATGAACTCTGGAAAGATTAGAAACATGGGTGTGGAGACGACCCTTGGCTATAACTTCCGCTTTGGTAAAGACTGGCGTTGGAAGACTTCTTACAACCTGTCGTACAACGATAACGAAATTATGGAGACCACCTACAACCCTGATGGCACCGAGAAGTTGGTGTTCCAAGATGTGGCTGAGGTGCGCGTAAGATATAAGAAAGGTGGATCGATTGGTGACATGTATGTAACCGATTACAAACGCAATGCCGACGGAACACTCGTTACGACGAAAGACGGAAGACTGAGCTTTGAGTCTGAGGCTTCTAAAAAATACACGGTATATGCCGGCAACATGAACTCTAAGTGGCAAATGGGTTGGAGCAACACCCTTAGCTATAAGAACTTCCAGTTGTTCTTCCTCATCAATGGCCGTATTGGTGGTAAGGTGATTTCGCTCACCGAGTCGTACCTTGACAACTTAGGATTGTCACAGCGTACCGCAGATGCACGCTTGTATGCCGAGCAACACAACTTGACAGCCAATGGACAACTGGCAATGCCCCTGCCCGATGGTAGTGGTCGACTAGTTCCCATTGAGAGTTATTACACAAGTATCGGTGGTGTGAAGAAGAGTCCACTGGAGTATATCTATGATGCCACTAACTTCCGCTTGCGCGAGTTGTCTATGGGCTATACGTTCCAAAATCTCTTTAAGAGCAATGCCAGCCTCAATGTGTCGTTCATTGCACGCAACCTATTCTTCTTGTACAAGGATTCACCCGTTGACCCCGATGTATCTTTGTCAACTGGTAACGGATTAGGTGCGTTCGAGATGTTCAATATGCCTTCTTCACGCTCGTATGGATTATCAATGAAACTAACATTCTAAACAATCGTTTAAACAATGAAAAGAATACAATATATTGCAATAGCAGCATTTGCTACAGGGTTCATGACCCTGCAATCGTGCTTGGATTTTGATGAGCCGACTGATGATTTCCGCCCAAATGACATCACTATTGATGAGGGAGACATCGTGGGTGAGGCAGATTCTGTAAATCTCATCAACTATAAAGCGTTGTACACAAAGGAACAAGTAGACGCAGCAGCCAAGAGTTTGGATAAATATTTTGGTATGTTGAAGGCAGCTCAGTACTGCATGCGAGGTGGAAAGGAAGGACAATATCCTGTTTCACATGCTTACCAGCGTATTTATACGTTGCCCGATGTGTACGCACAATATGGTGTTGTTCCCCATTCTGACTTCGCTTTTGCCAGTGAATTGATATCTTCCTATCATGCCAGTCAGGATTGGATTTCTGGACCTAACGGTCAGTTTATGGGAGCACGTACCAGTTTAACACCATTGCTCAACCACAAGTCTTGCGATTCAATTCCTGAGGTGAAGGCGATTGCCTTGTTGTTGTACAACTATGCAGCGATTGAGAATGTAGACATGTATGGAACCATTCCTTACAATGACTTCAAGGCTAACAAGGTGGATCCACCATTCAAGTACGATGACATGAAGACCATCTACACTGGTGCCGAAGCCAATATTGATACCATTGTTAATTGTCTGCGTTACTTTGACAGCAAGCCTGCTTGGTACCAAGCCAAGGTAAAGGACATTGTCAACAAGTTTAGCGAGGTGACGCATGATCAAAGAAATGGTGTGAAAAACATGGAAACATGGGTTCGCTTTGCCAATTCGCTGAAATTGCGGATGGCCATGCACATGGTCAAGGCAGAGCCACAGTTGGCACAAAAGTGGGCAGAAGAAGCAGTGAAGAGTGGAGTGATTGATGATTTGAAGTATGAAGTGGCACTCTTCCCCTCTATATACGGAGGTGTACATCCTTTAGTAGAAATTTCTGAAAGCTGGAGTGATATGCGTTTCAGTGCCTCGTTCATTAGTCTGCTGAAGAGTTTGACACACCCCTACAGATTCTCCCTTTGTATGCGGAATAGTGGAAACCTGAGCAATGATCAAGGGGGCACCTTGCCTGCCGAATCAGACCAAGTAGGTATCCGCTCTGGCATACACACGGGCAAGGGACAGTCCTACGGTTCTAACCAGTTTATTGGGTTCAGTCGAATCAACAAGATGCTGATAGAGAAAGCACCTTTGTACCTCTTTAAGTGGGCAGAAATTGACTTCCTGCGTGCAGAAGGTGCTTTGCGAGGCTGGGACATGGGTGGCAAAGCCGAGCAGTTCTATACCAGAGCTATTGAAAATTCTTCCATCTTCGAACCAGGCTCTGACCTTTATAATTCCTTTAAACCAGTACTTTCGCAATATGGAAGTGTGGAAAAGCCTGTTGCTTATACGTATAAAGACCCAACAGGTTCATCGCCAGATATGGAAAGCGTGACGAAGATTGGCGTTAAATGGAATGAAGCGGATGACAAGGAAACGAAGTTAGAGAAAATCATCACGCAGAAATACATCGCACTCTTCCCTAACAGTATGGAAGCATGGGGCGAAATGCGACGTACTGGTTATCCCAAGATGTTCCCCGTTCTAAACGTTGAGGAAGGAGACGGCAGTTTGAAACCTGGCGATTTGGTTCGGCGCATTCTCTTCCCTAATAGCGATGATGCTTCGTTGAAAGACATCCAGTCTACTGGACTGAAAGCCTTGGGTGGTTCCGACCAACAAGCTACGCGTGTATGGTGGGATGTGAAAGGAAAAGGAAACTTTTAACTTATTAATAATACGGTGACAGGGAACTACCGTCTGTTCGCTGAATATGAACAGACGGTTCCCCTAACCAATAATTTATCATTTACAACTTAACCATTAAAAAACAACCAAATCTATGAAGAAAAGATTTTTACCCCTAGTGCTTTTGGCTTGTTTGGCTGGACCTGCAAATGCGCAGTCTGGCATGTCGCCAACGGCAACATCCACGATTTATGATTTCGCTGGATTTAATGAGGTTACTCTGCTGAACCTTTTTGATAAGGCTTTGCAGAGTGGTCGTAACTACCCAACCAAGGCTGAATTTGAGGCTGCAGGTATTCAAGCGTCCGACATTGCTTTTGTGCGTTCGCACGTTAAGCAGCGTGCTATCTTGGATCGCAAAGACCGTTTGGTGAAAGACACCTACGAGAAGCGTAACCTGTTTATGAATATTCCAAGTGGTTCGGGTAAGGGCATCGGTGGCTATCCATCGTCCAACTTTGCCAATGATGTGTTCTCCATGTGGAACTACACCAACCTCTTTGGTTCTTGGAACCATGGCTTGTTCCAAGCTCCGGGAGCATGGACAGATGCGGCACACAAGAATGGTACCGACATTATGAGTGGTATCAAGTTTTTTGAAAGCTGGACAGCTGGATCAGGTGATGGAGCTTATGTAAGCTTTATCCAAACAAAAAACTCGGATGGCACCTACAAGTATGTTAAACCCATGCTCAACTGTCTGCTGTTCTTCGGGTTCGACGGTATCAATTACAACTGGGAAGACAACTCTTACTCTAATTCTGATGTAACTGGTTTCCATCAGGCTTTGTACAAAGAGGCAGAGAAGATGGGCTTCAAAAACTTCCATGCTGCTATCTATACAGCTAACTCCAGTTTGCCAGAGTATTCAGTTAACTCTTTATATGGAACAAAAGCAGCAGGTAAGACTTTTGACTTGTTCCTCAACTACTCTGGAGGTGATTTCGCAGCCAGTAATTATGAAAACTCTGTAAAGGTTGCAGAGCAGGCTTTGGGTACAGCAGATGGGCTTTATGGAGGCGCTTGGATTGTTAGTATGAATCGCAACTGGAGGGGATTGGTCGAAACATCAACTTATGATTGGACGACGGGTGGCTACAAATACACACCAAGCGAAACTGTGAAGCGAATTGGCGTCTGCCTTTGGGGCGAGCATGGCGACAGCCGTTTCTGGAGTTACAACACTGGTTCGGATGCTCTGAATGCACAGTACAACTACCAGCGTTTGTTGGAGCGTGGCTTCTCTGGCGGCAACAGAAGTCCATTGAATCGTCCCGAAATAAGAAATAGCGGACATGAATGGGAAGGCGAGAACGCATTGAAGACATTCTGTGGTTTGGCTTCGTTCATTCCAGAGCGTTCAGCGATACATGGCAATCTTCCTTTCCTGACACACTTCAACTTAGGTAATGGAGAGCGTTACAACTATAAAGGTAAGAAAACGGCTGGTACATGGTACAACATGGCGAACCAAGATGTAGTGCCTACTTATCGCTGGTTGGTTTATGGCGAAGGAACAGAAACTGTTTCAAATGCTTTGCAGCCAGAATTTACACATATCGACTCGTATAACGGTGGTTCTTGCTTGCAGTTGAGAGGACTGTCTTCAGCATCGGGTGTTGATGTAGTTCTGTTTAGAACCGACCTTAACGTGAGTGCAGCTAATCCTATTGCCAAGGTGGCTTTGAAGACAAAACAAGCTGGCGAGTCTAACTTGTACTTGATTGTAAAGGTAAACAATCAATGGAAAGAGGTGGCTGTTGGTGCTACTGACGACAAGACATGGCAAGAGAAAAAGGTGAATCTGCCTGTCAACATGGGCGACCGCATTACTCACATTGGTTTGCGTGCCAAGAACGTAACCGACAAGTATAATGTGTTGGTAGGTAAGCTCGAACTCAACGACGACGTGAAGGCTACACCTGCTAATGTTAAGAATCTCATGGTAGAAGTGAAAGAAGAGTCACAGAAGAGTCTTTCTGCAAAGCTGCATTGGGATGTTGACCATTCTACAGGTGAACTTTCAGATTATGGCATGATTTACAACTGCGAGGCTAACATCGATCACTTCGAGATTATGTACAAGAATGGTAAAGACGGACGTGTTTCAGAAGTAGGTCGTACTACACAGTGGGGTACCTATATTCCTAACATTGTATTTACTGATGCTGCTAATGAAAAACCATTTATTGGTGTACGCTCTGTATCAACAGACTTAAAGACTTATTCACCCGTCGTATGGGTAGAGATTACGCGTGCCGACGCTTCTCAATTGCCAGAAGAAACAGTTGGTGGAACAGATACCTATGGAATTAGTAAGATTAATCCGAATGCTGATGGATTCAAGACAGCTGTAGAACAAAGATTCTTGACAAGCGTTACGACTACTGGTGCTGTAAAAGATTTGAATTATACAGCTACGGAATCGCCACGCGATAGCTCACAGTATGCAAATGCTCGCGACCACAAGTTGATTGTCAAGCAAGGACAAGAGATTACGATGACCTTTAAGGCTCCCAATGAAAAAGACGGTTTGAAGTGGTGCTTTGCAGGTGGCTGGTTAGACTTAGACGGTAGTGGTACATTTAACTATCCTAAGGCTCCAAAAGACGATCCTATGGGTGAGCAGATTTTCTTTGCTGGAAAGATACGTGCGGCAACTCCTGAGATACAAGATCCTAACGGCTACACATTTAAGTTTACAGTACCACAAGATGCTCACGTAGGTACAAGCCGTTTGCGTATTGTGTTTGCTGATGCTTGGTTTGGCGGAACCTTCTTGCCAACTGGCTTGACAGCCAAAGGATTTACTATCGACTTTGATGTAGAGATACAAGGTAAGAAAGACGGACAGCGTCAATATGTGGATACACAGCATGACCAGGGTGTTGCCGAGCAGCCTGAAGGATTGAATGAAACGACTGGCGTAGACAACACAGTATTTGCTGGTGGTGTTTCCAACGTGACAGTAAATGGTAATGACATCCTCTTTACCAATGTAGAGAAAGCTTGGATTTACACTGTTGACGGAAAGATGGTACAATATCTTACAAACCCAACATCAGTTAGCCGAAACGAGCTTCAAGAGGGGGTTTACCTTGTAAAGATGCAAAACAAAAATGTAATTAGAACTGAAAAGTTAGTGGTTAAATAATTCACATAAAACTTTAATCACATGAAAAATAACCGTTAGGTAGTTGGTAGAGCTTCAATGCAATGAGCGCAACAATATTGAGAGTTCCAATTACCTAACGGTTTTTTGTTAGTCGTAAGCATCCAACATTGCCGCTTTTGTGTAGTTAAGTAGGAAGATAACACAAAGGCCGCAAATGTTGGATGCTTATGGTTTGACGCTAATGAGTTGCCTGTTACAGAGAGAATCCCAGATACAAAAGCAACCAACTAAATGTCGATTACACCCGAATTTTTATCCGAACAGAGCTTTACGTTCTCGTCATTAGAATATATTGACATCCATCGCCGATTATGTGAAGGCATCTATGAAAAGGCGATAAGATAAGAGATTACAATATTAAAGAAGAGTTATGATACATCACCTTTTTGGCACATTATACAATAATATTTACTATATTTGCATATTATCTTATCCATATCTTTGGAAAGTCCAACCAACAGAATAAAAGAGGTGTTGACCGAAAAAAGAAATTAAGCAAAGATGGTTTACTAAAAAGCTGGGCGAGAGTTTTCAATAGAAAACTCTTACGTTTACAATCGTCATCAGCCAGCCTTGAATTGCTATTCCAAATAACAGAGAACTTGCAGGTGAATCCAAAAGAATGGATTAATACTCCAGATGAATATTTTTTCATTATGGCAAAACATAAAGAACAACATAAGAAATCAATTCGCTTCTTCAACGACCGTGAAGTACGTGCCGTATGGGATGAAGAGAACAACAAGTGGTGGTTCTCAGTGCTTGATATAATACAAAAATACTCAATTTTATTGAATATAATGCAGAATATGGATTTGATAGGCCAATAGTAGATACAACTTCTTCAAATATTTACTATATTTGTCAGCATATAAGGGAAATAACACAGTGTGCTGTTTGGTGACACAGACGATGAGAAGAGCATGCGCAAGATGCACCGAAAAATTCGTTAAACAAAAAGACTTACACTAAAAATTCAAAACGCCATGGACAAAGATTTATTGAAAAAACTAACTGCCGAACCAGGGAAGAAACACAAGGTGTCGGATTTCGACACGAACTACACGGCAGACCTGAACAAGAAAGAGGGTAAAAAACTATTGAAAGAAAACGTCAAGACGATGGCGGCTTTGCAAAACATGCTTTATGCACATAACCGGCATGCTGTGCTAATTATCTTTCAGGCTATGGATGCAGCGGGAAAAGACGGCACGATTAAACACGTTATGTCGGGCATCAACCCGCAGGGATGCCAGGTGTTTTCGTTCAAACAGCCCTCGGCTGTGGAACTCGACCACGGCTATCTGTGGCGCATCCAAAAGAATGTACCTGAACGGGGGCGCATCGGCATCTTTAATCGTTCGCACTATGAAGACGTATTGGTGGGAAGAGTTCATCCAGAGATTATCCTCGGAGGACAAATTCCGGGGATGAAAAAAGTGGATGATGTCAATGAGGACTTTTGGGAAAAGCGATACCAGCACATCAATGATTTCGAGCGTTATTTGACGGAAACAGGTACGACCGTGATCAAATTCTTCCTCAATGTTTCGAAAGAAGAGCAAAAAGAGCGTTTCCTGAAGCGACTGAATAACAAAGAAAAGAATTGGAAATTTTCTGCCAGTGATGTTGAGGAGCGCCAACATTGGGACGACTATATGGACGCTTATGGCAAGATGCTCACCAAAACGTCAACCGATTATGCCCCCTGGTTCGTCATTCCGGCTGACCATAAATGGTTTATGCGTTACGCCGTTGGCGAGATTATCAGTCAGCACTTGGACAAGTTGAAGATGTATTATCCGCAACTTACCAAAGAGGAGACGGAAAATTTACAGGTATATCGCAAGCTATTGGAGGAAGAGGGTAAAGCTGAAAAAAAGGATTGAATGCCAGCAAAACGTTGATATCCCTATGAAAAAGTAGCAAATCGTGAATTATTCATGACATTTTTAATAAATATTCGTAAAAATATACTGGTAAGTCATTTGTTTTTATTATATTTGTATAGATAATTAACATAAAAGTCCTACTGCCTCGATGGTTTGTAGACATCACCCTTTAACACATAATAATATGAAAGAAGAAGTGAAAAAGACTGCTGAAGAAGTGAAAGATAAGGCAGAAAAACAAGCGAATAAAGTAGAAAAGAAAGTAGAAAAAGCTGCAGACGACATCGCCAAGAAGGCCGACGATGCGAAAGATAAAGCTGAGAAGAAAGTAGAAAAGGCAGCAGAAAATATTGCCAAGAAGGCCGATGAAACGAAAGATAAAGCTGACAAGAAAGTAGAAAAGGCGGCTGACAACATTGCCAAGAAGGCCGAAGAAGCAAAAGAAAAGGCTGACAAGGCCATTGACAAAGCCAAGGACAAGGTTGAAAAAGGAATTGATGACTTGGAGAAAAATGAGCATGTACAAGATGCCAAGAAAAAGGTAGAGGAAGTGGTGAACGACCACAACAAAACCGAGTGCAAGAAAGAAACTGAAAAGAAAGTTGATCAAGCAGCAAAAGACTTAAAAGAGAAAGCAAAAGAAACGGCTGACGATGTGAAGGATAAGGCCAAGGATGCCGTTGAAAACGCAAAAGAAAACACCAAGGACGCCGTTGAGAATTTGCGAGATAAAGCAAAGGATATCACTGAAACTGTGAAAGAAAAAACGGATGAGGTGGCCGACAAGCTGAAAGACAACGACAAAGTGCAAAACGCAGCTAAGTTCGTAAAAGAGAAGAGCGACGACGTTTCTCAGGCTGTTGACAAAGCTGCTGACAAGGTAGAACGCTCGGGCTTTTGGCAGAAACTGAAAGACATCTTTGGGTTTAAATAACCCGTAGGCGCGAATCATCGATGATGGCAACATGCGTGCTGGGACGCACGCGTTGTTGTGTTTTTTGACCAATTATTGCCTCAAAAACGGGACCTGTAAACTTTCAAACTAGAAAAAAACGATAGGCAAGCAGGCTGCAAGGTGGAGATGATTTGCCCAGAAACAGCAAATTTTGGCGGTAGAGCAATGACTTTACCCGCTAAACAGCATCACTTTGGTCACCAATCTGCATGACTTTGCCACGCAAAAGCATGCAGATATGACCTTTTATGCAATGCTTTTGCCATTCAAAAAGCTTGCCAAACGGGTTAGAAATCGTGCGAGAGAAGCGTAAACCGCTATATATTAATAAGATACAAACATGCCGTATTTTGGGCGTATTCACGGCAAGAGGCAGGTTTGTTTGCAAATTCTTCAAGCATGAAGAGATAGGTTGTCAAAAAATATTCATGTCATTTGGTCGGCATACAGTCATTCGCAACCACACCTTAGTTGCAAAGTTAGTAGGGAAGCACCAGTCGTGTTTCCCTATATTTTTCTCCCTAAAAAAGACATAGCGGTATGGATAGGCGAAACTCGTGGCAGCATGAGGACTCATGTTGCTATGCCATTTATCATTTTCTCCAATTGTTGTACAGCCTCAGCCATTTCACTTGCGAAAGTTTCTGATGGCTGCAAAAAGGATTCACGTCCCCTTGCCAGAAGGGCATACAATTCTTTGTTCATGCCATCCACATACGAACTGATGGCATATTCAATATCTTCTTTCTGCCACTGCATGGTTGAATAACGATACACCTGCCACTTTTGATGGAAAAAACTATAAGCTGTTTCTATGCTGTCTTTGGGAATCATGAGGTTAGTTGATGAGTTGGTAAGTTTATCAGTTTATGAGTTCGTGAGTTGATAAGTTGGTAAGATGATGAGCTTTTGAGTTAATAAGTTAGTAAGTTGGTGAGTTCTTGAGTTATTTCGCTGGTGGGTTAATTAGTTAAAAGATTATGTGTTAAGAACTTACTCTATCAACGCATAACGTAGCGTTGATGCAACATCAACCACTACCAAACCCTGTTCAGCTCGGCTGAATATTGAAATCCGCCAGCTGCAAGACGCTTTTCCAGTTCTGCTCTATCCACGTTGAAGTGATAACAGATTTGGTCGAGGTTATCAAACTCCTCGTCACGCAACAAAAAGTTGATGGCCGACACCAACATCGGCGTATCATGTAATGGCAAATGATCCATGTTTCTTTCTCCTATCAATAATGAATGGCAGCAAAGTTACAACAGCCTACATCCATGTTCCCTGCGACCAAGAGCCTCAAACGGGCATGGTTTCTGCGGAGGACAAAGGTAATCAAAAAATTATCATCAATATTGATAAGCGTCAAAAAAAACGTTCGGCGAAAAAATATGATGGCCTCATAGCATCTGCATCCTGCTTTTTTACTAATTTTGCAGCCAGTTTTCTTACAACTAATTGTTTAGTAACGCCTTCGAAGCAAGAAGGCAAGACGTTTTTTGTATTTATGGACATTTGGAAGAAATGTATATTATGCCTGGCCGCCTTACTGTGTCTTGCGGCCTCAGCCCAAAAGCGCTTCACCATCAGCGGATATGTCAAGGACATCCACTCCAGTGAAACGCTTCTCGGGGCAACTATCCAAGACGCTGGCAGCCACATGGGGACCACAACCAACTCGTATGGATTCTACACACTGACGCTCCCCGCCGGACAGGTTCGGGTGAGCTATTCGTATGTAGGCTACGCACGCATGCAGAAGTCATTTGTGTTGGACAAAGACACCGTCATCAATATCCAGCTGACACCATCGGCTAACCTGCCCGAGGTAGTGGTGTCATCGGCGCAAGATAATGCGGGAATCCTCGCCACCGGCATGGGCGTGACAGACATTGGTGTAAGCCAGATTGAGCACACGCCCTCACTGCTCGGCGAGACGGATGTCATCAGAACCATTCAGCTCATGCCTGGCGTGCAGCCGGGATCCGATGGTGGATCGGCGCTCTATGTCAGGGGAGGCAATGGTGACGAGAACCTGATTTTGCTCGACGGCACGCCCATCTACAAGATTGACCACCTGTTTGGTTTCTTCTCGGTGTTTACACCAGAGGCTTTGAAGAAGGTCACCTTCTACAAAAGTTCCTACCCCGCACGCTACAACGGGCGATTGTCATCGGTCATCGACGTGAGGACGAAGGATGGTGACATGAACCACTTTCACGGAACGGCGTCGCTGGGTTTGCTCACCAGTAGGGTGCAGTTGGAAGGACCTATCGTAAAGAATCGCACCTCGTTCAACTTCTCAGCGCGCACCACCTACATCAACTGGGTGTTGCAACCGTTCATGAAGAGCGACGAGAAGTTTGGCTATCAATTCTACGACCTTCACTTCAAGCTGAACCACCGCTTCTCGCATACGGACCGATTGTATTTGAGTGTGTACCGGGGACACGACATGCTGAAAGAAGACTACAAGGATCGCTACAGCTCATCCAGCTACGAAATCAATTCTGCCTACGGTGACGACATCAACTGGGGAAACACCATCGCCTCACTACGATGGAACCACATCTTCAGTAACAACCTCTTTGCCAATATCACGGCGGCCTATAACCATTACAACATGCACCTAGACAGCTATGACCACTCATGGCGCACCGACGTACTTGAGAAGAACAGCGCCAGCTACCGGTCGAAAATACGTGACTGGTCGGCCGCCATCGACTTTGACTACGAGCCGCTTCCCTCACATAGAATCAAGTTCGGGTCGTCCTACACCTATCATACCTTCAGCCCAGAGACCTCGGGAAGCTTCTTCACAGAAGAGGGAAAGGATGGAAAGGTCAACAGATCGGGCGGGTATTCCTCCCCCAGCAATCCCATCTACGCTCACGAAGCCTTGGCTTATGCCGAGGACGACTGGCGGATTTTGCCATCACTTACCCTCAATACCGGTGGGTCTGTGTCGATGTTCCATGTCAGGAACAAGTCGTACTTCACGTTTCAACCGCGTGTTTCGCTGCGCTGGCAAGCCCTGTCCGCCGTGGCATTAAAGGCATCGTACAGCGAGATGTCGCAATATATCCACCTGCTCACCTCGATGCCCATTGCTCTTCCCACCGACTTGTGGGTTCCTATCACCGACAACATCAAACCGGAAAGGTCAAGACAATATAGTGTTGGCGCCTACTACACAGGCTGGAAAGGATGGGAATTGTCGGCGGAAAGCTATTACAAGCAGCTCGACAACGTGCTGGAATACAAGGACGGCATGAGTTTTATGGGATTCTCAGGCAACTGGGAACGTCTGGTCAGTATGGGTGAGGGACGTTCAAAAGGCATCGAACTGATGTTGCGACGCACCACAGGACGTGCAACTGGCTGGCTGTCGTACACGCTTTCCAAGAGCGACCGCAAGTTCAGCGAGGACAGTGGCGTGAATGGTGGAGAGCGATTCCCCTTCACCTACGACAGGCGGCACAATGTGAATATGGTGGCAAACTGGAAGATGACCAAGCGCATCGACTTGGATGCGACATGGTCGTTCTACTCTGGAGCAACCGCAACGATATCCTTGCAGAAAGGATACGAGATGAGTCCCGAAAGCATCGGAGAGAGTAGTTATGTATCAAGTCGCAACAATTACAGGCTTCCACCTACGCACCTGCTCTGCTTAGGCATCAACTTCCGCAAGACACTGAAACGGGGCGTTGAGCGAACATGGAACATCAGCGTGTACAATGCCTATAACGCGATGAACCCGAACTTCATACTTCGAAAGACTGACGAGTACGGTAAGGAAGTGCCCAACAAGCTATCCAAATACACGTTGCTGCCCTGTCTGCCGTCGTTCACACTCACCTATAAATTCTAATGACAATGAATAGAATGAAAACTTACCTATACTGTTGCCTCTCGGTCATGCTCTTCGGTTTGTCAGCATGCGAGAACGAGTTGGAACTTGACACAAAGACGGCCAGCAAGCAACTGTCGGTGAATGGATTCATCAATGCCGACAGCACCGTTAACAGACTGTTGGTGTCGTTCACGGGCATTGATCATCCTACAATTGTCACCGATGCCACTATCAAAGTATCGGTCAATGGAAACCTGCGTGAAACCGTTCATGAGCTTCCAGCTGGCTCGGAACAATACATCATTCATGGTCGTTTCAACCCTGGTGACCATGTGCGTATCGAGATATCCACACCTGATAACAACTATCAGGCTTCCATAGAGGAGACGGTGCCGCAGCCCATTGACAAGATTGAACGCATCAGTACCGAGTTTGTCAAGGACGTAAGCTATGTGGACGAATATGAAATGGCGCGGGTAGACAACCTGCAAAAAATCAATCTCTCATTTCAAGACAATGGAAAGCAGGCCGATTATTACCGTCTGACACTGGCAGGATACCAGACTATCATGAACACACAGTTTAACTACACGCTGCGAAGAAAAGAGGCCACCTACCGATATTTCGTCAACGACATGGGCAGTTCGTACATTGCTACGGGCGACCCAATCATCATGGAAGGCAGGGTCTGCACACCTTCAACAGACATGAGCTTTGCCTCACCCAACAATGTGGTGAACCAAATGGGCGTCTTCAACGACCTTTTGTTCAACGGACAGGAATGTTCCATCAGCGTATATTCCAAACTGTATCAATTCAATAAAATATCTGATCCAGAGATGAAGACATCGCTTGACTTGGTGGCAACCATCTCGTCGTACACAACAGCGGCCTATTACTATCTGAAAGCCATGAATCTGAAGAAGTCAACGTATTATAGTGACTATAACGATTTGACCGGTCCCATCAAGATGCCGTCAAATGTTAAGGGCGGAACAGGCTTGGTGGGATTCTACACTTCGAAGTCGATACCAGTTCATGTCTACGGAACTGATCGATATCCGCACCTATACGAGTGATAGGATAGGAAGACAAAACATGCGAAATGCCGTGTTTCAATAGCACTATTGGAGTATTGATACACGGCATTTTCGTGAGAATACACTTGTTATTCTACCAGTTTCTCGCACAACTTACGTTGCAATACGCGGGCATCGAGAACAGACATCTCGCTGCTCATCACGGCAAATGCCAAGTCGTGTCCGTTGCTTCCACGGCAATATCCCGCCAGTGAACTAATGCCATAAGGATGAGACAGAGTACCCGTTTTAGCGTGTATCTTGCCTCTTGTCTTGGGTCCTGTCATCTCATGTGCCAACGAACCATCAACGCCAGCTATCGCAAGGTTTTGCATAAGCATCGTGTGAAGACTCTTATCCTTATAGCCATACACGAGAATCGCCGTCAATGCTTGAGGAGAAAGATGATTGTAAGTACACAAACCACACCCATCATGCACAACCAATGAGGTGTCGGTCATGCCGAGATCCTCTCTTAAAAACTTTCTAAGATATGCTACCCCCGTAGCTGTTGGGTCGGCTTGCGTGTTAATACGGTTGCCAATGGTGTACAGCAGTGCGGTGGACTGGGTGTTGGAACTGTTCTTCCACATGCGCTTAATAATGCGATGAATGGGGGTGCCGTATCTGTAAATAACCTTTGAACCAGCAGGCATCGCACCCAATACCACCTGACTGTCAGCGAAAGCGATACCCTGAGTGCGCATCACGCTCTTCAAACTCTTCATCACTCGAGGCGCACCTTTGTAAAACAAGCCGTATCGACTGAATGATAAATCCCATGGATACCAATGCTCTTCGCTTTTCACAGGCTCCTGAATCACGAGATCAACATAAATCTTGCCAACCACTCTATTGATTCCTCTCTTCTTTGCAGCCTGCCCAAATCGCACAAGCTCCTGTTCGTTGAGCTGTGGATCCAGGCTTCCCTTGAAGGTTAGGTCGCCCTGCAGGACACCATCAGACACCTTTCCCCGCAGATACAAGCCCGTAATATACAGATAGTCGCTGCCCAAAAGATGAAGACCTGCCACGCCACAAAGCAACTTCAAGCACGAGGCTGAAGGCTGTGACAAGGTTTCTTGATAGCCATATACGGGTTTATCCGCTGTAAGGTCGTACACATGAAAGGCGAATTTGCCCTGCACTCTGGGGCCTTGTGCGAACGTTGCCAAGCGCGAACGTAGGCTATCGTCAATCGCTATATCTAGTTTCTTTCCTTTTGGTTCTTTCTGATGGGTGTCGCTACAAGCCATGATTAGCAGCGCAACACTCATCAAAATCATCAATGGAGTTGGCGCAACCGCCATCGTTCTTAAGATTTTCCTCATAGGCTGCAAAGTTAATCATTTCTTTCCTAAACAACTTATCACAAAGGAAAGAATGAAAACCGCCCAGGTACTCATCTACTCAAACGTGATTTCACCGAAGAAATCGGGACGATGGAAATCGGGCTTCTCGATGTTGATAGGGTTCCATGATAGGAAATGCGGCTTCTTCAAGGCATCACCACATTTGTAGAAGTTGGCGCGGATGGTCTTCCCACTCAGGGATTTGATGTCATGCATGAAGAAAGTCTTGAGCGGAATGATGAAAGCCATCTGCCAATCATAAGGCCCTTTGAGTTCATCAAAAGGTCGACGGCCAAGCGATGACCAGCGATCAACCTGGTCCAATACCGTCTGAGGAGCTAACGTTCTGCCTTCTCTTCCTTTGCCACATCCCACCAAGATGGTTCCTCCACAATTGCATTCTATATTATAATAGGTGCCATCATCGGCAGGTTGTGAGAAAAATTCGCAACAGGAGTCCTCCCAAACATGCCCATTATCCTGAGGAGCCGCCGCGCGAATGGAGTCCTCTTTCACACGAAAGTGCAAGAAGATAGCACGGTCACTATAAGCAATCCGAAAGACTACCTGTGGCGTATAGGGATATTTCTCGGCCCAGTTGGCTTGATTAATCACATGATATTCTACCCCCTCCTCATCCATCATAGAAGGAATGATGGCTGCGGCATAAGGATGCTGCTTGAGT
This sequence comes from Prevotellaceae bacterium, assembly GCA_028726625.1. Lineage (GTDB taxonomy): Bacteria > Bacteroidota > Bacteroidia > Bacteroidales > Bacteroidaceae > Prevotella. The sequence goes on from JAQYPT010000007.1 coordinate 20,167, forward strand.
TTTTTTACTGTTAGTTTTTCCATGACAGGTTTATTGATTCAAACAAGTATGAATGAAGGACACCATTTCGGGCTCATGAGCGCAAACACGACGGAACAAACACAACTGATTCTGCGTGCGCACCAAATTATGCTTGTCGTAGTTGATCTTATAATAGGTATCACCATTGATGTAATCGGCCAGGAACCTCACGCACTGCATGTACGGAAAGAGCTTGGCGGCATACGGCAGATTCTCTATTTCGATGGGTTCCAAGAAGCGTTGAGCCGACTCAAGATAGCCCTTCGTAAATGCCTCAAAGATGTCCATTCGGAAGTCTATTTGGTCAAATTCTTTTGAATCTTCGGCAACGGTATTGGCACCTGTGCGCAGAAAATCGCCGTAATCAGAGAACACGAAACTGGGCATCACCGTATCCAAGTCGATGACACACAGAACCTTTCCATCCTTATCGAACATCATGTTGTTCACCTTGGTGTCACAATGACAGATGCGTTTCTTCAATTTTCCCTCGCGATACAAGCGTTCGGCCTTGCACATCTCCTCGGCATACTGCTCCAGTTCGTCCAAGATGGGCTGCACCTCTGCCACTCTTCCCACCTTATCTTCGGCTACGGCCTCGCGCAATTGGCGCATGCGCAGCTCCATGTTGTGGAAATCGGGAATAGTTTCGCCCAACTGTTCAGGCACGTCCACCAACATCGACTCGAAGTTTCCAAAGGCCTTACCGGCATGATATGAGTATTCTGGATTGACGGTTTCATAGGTTTTGGCATCAGGAATGAACAAAGAGAGCCGCCAATACAGGCCTTCATCATCCTTGTAATAAGTCTTTCCCTCAGCCGTTTGGACAAACCGCAGCACCTTTCTGTCCAGGTCATCCTCACCCTTTTCTTCCAGTTTTTGGCGGATATGCGCCGTCACCACCTCTATGTTGCGCTGCAACAGGTCTACATCCGTAAAGATGGCGTCGTTGATGCGTTGCAATACATAATCAGGAGTGTCCTGATTTTGTGTCACCACTCGATACGTGTCGTTAATCAAACCATTGCCCAAAGGCAATATGCGGTCTACCGTCCCCACAGTTTCAAAGTGAGAAACTATCTGTTTAAGTTGTTCATTTTCCATGCATCTTATTGTTTGAGGGTTGATTTTTTCAATAGATACGGCGCATTTCAAGACCGCTCCACCGTCTCCTGTTCATGATTGTAATAGATACCGCAAAAATAAAGAATTATTCCCAAACGACAAAATGCGATGGCTAAGAAGATGCCTGTTGCATCTTATGGAGCCACTTGCCGCTGAACAATCGGTACAAGAAGATACAACCCCGGAAGGCCAATTCAATGGCCATGGCTGTCCAAACGCCCGCCAGTCCATATTGAGGAGCCAGCATGGCGGCCAAGGTAAGGCGCACGCACCACATGGACAGCAGGTTCATTATGGCAGGTTTCAGGGTGTCACCAGCCCCAACGCACACACTGTAAACAACGATGGCAGCGGCAAAGAAAGGTTCGGCGAAGGCCTCGATGCGCAGGCTCTGGATGCCCAACACACGGATTTCCTCCACCGGTGTGAGCACACCGATCATCTCTGGAGCGAAGATGTACATCAGTATACCCATGAAAGCCATGACGCCCATGCCCAGCCACACCGTCATGTGGGCGAAGCTCTTGCAGATGTCATAGCGCCTGGCACCCGCACTCTGTCCCACCAACGTGGTTGCCGCTTCACCAATACCATATCCCGGCATGTAGCAAAGGCTCTCGGCGGTGATGGCGAAGGTGTTGGCGGCGATGGACACCTTACCCAAAGGTGCCACGATGATAATGCTTACAATCTGCGCCCCACTCATCAAAATGGATTGGGCAGCCATCGGTGCACCTATCTTCAAGGCGTTCGTCACGTAGTTTGACATCCATCTGAAAGGACCCTCGTCTTGCTTCAAAGCCAAAATCTTGTTGCGGAAGATCGCAAAATAGGCCTGCATCACCGAACCAATGAGATAGGCAGTTGCGGTTCCAAAAGCCGCTCCCAACACCCCTAAATGCAAGATGTAGATGAAAAAATAATTAAAACACACGTCCATGATGCACATGCCCACACTCATCATACTGGGTATTTGCATGTTGCCCGAGCATTTGAGCATGGCGCCTGTGAGGTTGGCCAGTTGGATGAAAGGCATGGCTAAAGCAAAAACCAGGAAATAAAGCGAGGCATCGTGTGCGATGTCTTCCGTTCCGCCCAGCCAGTAGGGTAGTGGTTGATAAATAAACAGTGCAATGACCGCAATAACCACACTTAGTAGAAGACAACAGATAAGTCCATGCCTGAACACTTGTCGTGCTTTCACAAAGTCGTTGGCTCCGATGAAATGGGCTACCTGCACGGAGAAGCCCATGGATGCCGAAGCGGTGATGCTACCCAACAACCAGGTTGTACTCTCTACCAAACCAATAGATGCTGACGGATTGGTTCCCAAATGTCCCACCATCGATGCGTCTATGAAGAACATCAGTACGGTGGTGATTTGGGCAAGAATAGAAGGAATACTCAACTGTACTATCAAGTTGAGCTTCTCACCATTCGTCATGCTCCTACCCTCACGAATGCTGGCCAGCAATGCATCTGTTTTGGTCGTTGAAAACATCTCGTCTAATTCTGTGATACAGATAGCGCAAGCCGAAGACAAAGAAAGTTTACTTGCTTTGTTGAGGCGAAGCCTATCTTCTGCAAAGATAGCGCAAGCCGAGTGCAAAGAAAGTTTACTTGCTTTGTTGAGTCGAAGCCTATCATTTGCAAAGGTACGGATTATAATTTGTTTTGTGTGAGATTTTTCAGAAAATCCTTTACGATTACGTTCCATGTATCAACACATCGTCCAGCGAGGCGGAACGTGATGAATCACGTTCCTACATTGTTCGATAAAATGACAATAAAATGAAACGTAAGAATGTGAAATCTAGAAAAAATCAATAGGCTTATGGTAGGCAAGCGGCCACTTCTCCTAGTAAGAAATCAACATTTTTAGGGCAAGACCATTAGTTTTACCCAACTAATAGGGTCACTTTGCGATGTAATAGATACCATATTGAGGGGTAAAAGCATGCTTATTGAGCCTCAAGAGCAATGCTTTTGTGCATAAGGGCAGCGAAAACTTATTGAATAGTCCACAAATAATCCTCAATTTACTGAAATTCAACAATTTACAAAAATATCTTATTATTGGCGTATTTTCGACCAGACCAGAGGTTGATGACTTAGAAGCAAATTATAGAGGGCTTATTGTCAAGAATATTTCCACTACGCATCATTCTTTTCAGGTGCCATTGCCTGCTTAACTACAACGTCGCGCGGGTGCATCATCAAACGAGCAGATGGTAAAAACAAGACATAAAAAAAGCGATTCACCTCTTCAGTGTAATCGCTCCTTATCATATTGATTTCTTTCTATAATCTCTCAAAAAGGGAAGTATTTTTGTTTCTCTCGCGCCCCTCCCGCGGCGTAGCCAGTGCAGCATATTGCTGCGACTAGGCTTTTCATCCAATCCTAAACAATCTTTTACCTAACCTTCTCCAACGCTTATCATGTGGTTGGAGCCTTTTACTATTGAAGATTTCTCCTTACTAACAACCTTAATTTTTACCTTAACTAACCCTATTTTCGTCTATCCTAAAACACTTTTACCTTGACTAAACCTATCTTCTGTCTATCCTAAATCTTATTTACCTTGACTAATACCTCTTCTGTGTCTATCCTAAAATCTTTTACCTTAACCAATACCTCTTCAATGTTATCCTCTGTCAAACTTTCTCTTTACCAACTAATACCTGATATCTTCATCTTTTACCTTTGGGTCTAATACTTATGATATCTCTCAAATTTTCAATTGAATCGATTTTATTTCGAACGTCTCCCGGCATCCTTTTTGTCTCATTGACGATGCAAAGATACTGCTGTTTCCGCACACAACCAAGAAACTGTAGGTAGTTTTTACACAAAAACAATGTTTCTTGATGTAAATCAAAATGAAATTGATATATCCATATAACAACAAAAGGCCAAGCACGTCGTCCGAATTTGAAGGACTTGCTTGGCCTTTTTAGTTGGCATTCAGCCTATTTCTTGATCCAAGAACCTGATACTGCACCTGCTCGGGTAGGAGCTTTAGGGCGATAATAGCCCGCCAAACCGATATCGAAAATCAGCGTTGAATAGCCGGGGATTTCGCTTTTGGGAGCTTTCTCCGTACCATAGCCCAATTTATAAGGGATGTAAACCTCCCAACGGTCACCAACAGACATGTGCAACAGTGCCGTGGTAAAGCCGTCGACAAGTCCACTCACCGCCAATCGGGCAGGATTCATGGTTTGCGGATTGTACGCACCCGAATAGCTACGGTCGAACAAATAGCCTGATGTATAGGTGACTGAGGGGATGAGGCGGCCACGGTAGTTCACCATCACCGAATCGGTGTACAGCGGACTACCCGAGGTACTGTTGCCTTGTTCCAATACATGCACGATGATATAATTGTTCAAATCGGCATGAAATTTATGTCCATCGGCTGGCAACGACCAGTTGCGAATGATCATCCAGTTCTGGTCGCCCTTCGCAATTCGCTCTTGCGTGGCGGCATGAAGCTGTGCGAAATAGGTTTCGTTCTTATGTTGCCAATCGGCAAACTCTTCCACCTCGCCGCTGTCTTCGCTACACGATGCCATTGTGAAGACAGTCATCATGAGCAGAAGAAGGTAGCATATTGAATTTTTCTTCATTGTCGTTTCGTTCTAATTTGCCTACATAAGCCTTGGATGGCTTGCAGGCAGTGGGATTTATTGCATTTTTTTCAGCAAGCTGGTGATACTTACCTTTTCTTCTATCACCGAGCACAACTCGCTGATGTCCACACGCTGCTGTTCCATGGTGTCACGATGGCGCAGCGTCACCTTGTTGTCTTTCAGCGTGTCAAAGTCAACCGTCACGCAATAAGGTGTGCCAACCGCATCCTGACGGCGATAACGCTTACCGATAGAATCCTTCTCGTCGTAGCTCGTATTGAAATGGAACTTCAGCAGGTCTACTATCTCACGCGCCTTCTCGGGCAAACCCTCCTTGCGCACCAAAGGCATCACCGCGCATTTTACCGGTGCCAAAGCTGCCGGCAAACGAAGCACGACACGCTTCTCACCGTTCTCCAATTCTTCTTCTTGATAACTGTGGCACATCACGGAGAGGAACATGCGGTCTACGCCAATAGAAGTTTCGATGACGTAAGGCACATAGCTCTCGCTGGTCTCTGGGTCGAAATATTTCAGGTTCTTGCCACTGAACTTCTCGTGTTGCGACAAGTCGAAGTTGGTACGCGAGTGTATGCCTTCCACCTCTTTGAATCCAAATGGCATCTTGAACTCGATGTCGGTGGCCGCATTGGCATAGTGAGCCAGCTTCTCATGGTCGTGGAAACGATAGTTTTCGGCGCCGAAACCCAGTGCCTGATGCCACGCCATGCGTGTCTGTTTCCATTGCTTGAACCACTCCAACTCGGTACCAGGCTTCACGAAGAACTGCATCTCCATCTGCTCGAACTCGCGCATACGGAAGATAAACTGGCGCGCCACAATCTCGTTGCGGAAAGCCTTACCAATCTGTGCGATACCAAAAGGCAGCTTCATGCGCCCCGTTTTCTGCACGTTGAGATAGTTCACAAAGATGCCTTGCGCCGTCTCTGGTCGCAGATATATCTTATTGGTAGCGTCCGAGAGCGAGCCCATTTCGGTGGAGAACATCAGGTTAAACTGGCGCACGTCGGTCCAGTTCTTGGTGCCACTGATGGGGTCTACGATGCCTTCGTCCACGATAATCTGCTTCAGTTCTGCCAAATCGGGACCTTGCATGGCCTGTGTGTAACGCTCATGCAGGGCATCACGCTTGGCCTGATGGTCGAGTACGCGCTGGTTGGTGGCCTTGAATTTCGCCTCATCGAAAGCATCACCAAACCGCTTGGCAGCCTTGGCCACCTCCTTATCGATTTTTTCTTCGTACTTAGCAATCTGGTCTTCTATCAGCACATCGGCACGATAGCGCTTCTTCGAGTCGCGGTTGTCTATCAAAGGGTCGTTGAAAGCGTCCACGTGTCCACTGGCTTTCCAGATGGTGGGGTGCATGAAGATGGCCGAGTCGATGCCCACGATGTTGTCGTGCAGCAGCACCATGCTCTTCCACCAATATTCTTTGATGTTCTTTTTCAGCTCAACACCATTCTGTCCATAGTCGTAAACGGCTGCCAAACCATCGTATATATCACTGCTGGGGAACACAAAACCGTATTCCTTGCAGTGGCTCACAATCTTTTTGAAAACATCTTCCTGTGCCATATTTATTTCAATTTATGATTCTATAACGTCTGGCAAAGGTACTGATTATTTTCGAGTAAGCGGACATCTCGCCTGTAATTCTTTGTGTTTCGTGTCATTTTAAGCGTGTTTCTAACAATCATTTTGTATTTTTGTAAGCAAAAAGAATCGTCACATGCAAATACTCCTTTCGTGCGCCAAGGACATGACAAACACCTCTGCCGCCACGGACTTGGGCGCCACACAGCCCCTCTTTCAGCGAGAAGCCGAGCAAACGGCCGTGCAACTCACGAGATACAGCGCCGAAGAGCTGGCTGAAATGTTGCACGTCAACCCACAATTGGCAGCACTTAACAAATTGCGCTATGCTCATTTCTTAGACCCCGGTCCTACTCTTCAGGCCGCATGGGCCTATCACGGCATCGCCTTTAAGAAGTTAGATGCCGCCACCATGACAGCCCAGCAACTGCTTTATGCCGAACGTCACTTATGGATTACCTCGTTTCTGTACGGGCTACTTCGCCCGCTCAATGGCATCAAAAACTACCGACTGGAAGGTAACGTGCGGCTGCCCGAATACGACGACCAAACGATGTTTGACTTTTGGAAACCGCGTCTGACAGATGTTCTCATCCAATCGGTTCTCGATGACGACGGTGTCTTGCTGAACGTGGCGAGCGGGGAGATGAAGAATCTGTTCGATTGGAAGCGCATCCGAAAGGCCGTGCGCATCATTGAGCCAGCCTTCAAGGTACGCAAAGGCGACAAACTGCGCACCATCGTGGTGTACGCCAAGATGTGTCGGGGAGCCATGGCGCGCCATGGCATCGTGCAACAAACACACAACCTCGACGCACTTAAAGCGTTTGAATATGAAGGGTTTGCATACGATGAGCAAGAAAGTAAAGGCGATCATTGGGCGTTCACCATGCTTTAACGCCAGTTGTGCGGTTTAACATCTACCCTGTTGTGCTGACATTTCAGCTGCAAAGCGAGCTGTCTTTTGCACATTTGGCTTATTTTTCTTACTTTTGCATATTGACTTTTCATCCTCTTTTTAATTCAAGACAATGAGCGATAAAACAACAGATATAGACAACCTGGAAACTGAAGACGACGAGTTGCAGACCGACCAGCATTCTGATTACCAGCCAGCCGACCGATTTGACGCCTCGGCAGTACATCACCTAAGTGGAATGTACAAGAATTGGTTCTTGGATTATGCCTCGTATGTCATCTTAGAGCGTGCGGTTCCACACATCGAAGATGGCCTGAAACCTGTTCAGCGACGCATTCTGCACTCCATGAAGCGCATGGACGACGGGCGATACAACAAGGTGGCCAACATCGTTGGCCACACCATGCAGTTTCACCCTCACGGCGATGCGTCCATCGGAGACGCCTTGGTACAGATGGGACAGAAAGATCTCTTGGTAGACACGCAAGGTAACTGGGGAAACATTCTCACGGGCGACCGCGCCGCCGCACCCCGATACATCGAAGCACGACTGTCGAAATTCGCGCTCGACGTGGTGTTCAATCCCAAAACCACCCATTGGCAACTGAGCTATGACGGGCGCAACAAGGAGCCCATCACACTGCCAGCAAAGTTTCCTTTGCTGTTGGCACAGGGTGCGGAAGGTATCGCCGTAGGACTGAGTTCGAAGATTCTGCCACATAACCTGAATGAAATTTGCGAGGCGGCGATACATTATCTCCGAGGCGAAAAGTTCCAACTGTATCCCGACTTCCCCACGGGTGGCAGCATTGACGTGGAGAAATACAACGACGGACAGCGGGGCGGAACGCTGAAAGTGAGGGCCAAGATTGAGAAACTGGACAACAAGACGCTGGTCATCAAGGAAATTCCATTTAGCAAAACCACCACCACCCTCATCGACTCGATACTGAGAGCGATAGATAAAGGTAAGATTAAGGCCAAGAAAGTGGACGACAACACGGCTGCGGAGGTGGAAATTCAGGTGCATTTGGCGCCAGGAGTGAGCAGCGACAAGACCATCGATGCGCTGTATGCTTTCTCCGATTGCGAAATCAACGTGTCACCCAACTGTTGCGTCATCGAAGACGACAAGCCTGGTTTTCTGACCATCAGTGACGTGCTGCGGCACAACGTGGACAGCACCATGGGACTGCTTCGCAAAGAATTGGAAATACGCAAGAACGAATTGCTGGAACAATTGTTCTTCGCCTCGTTGGAGAAAATATTCATCGAAGAGCGTATTTACAAAGACAAGAAATTTGAAGAGGCTAAGGATTTAGACTCCGTGGTGGCTCATGTAGACAACAGGTTGGAGCCGTTCAAGCCCAGTTTTATCCGCGAAGTGACCCGCGACGACATCTTGCGCCTGCTGGAAATCAAGATGAACCGCATCTTGAAGTTCAACAAAGACAAAGCCAACGACTTCATCGCACGCACGAAAGCCGACATCAAGAGCATTGACCACGACCTGGCTCACATGACGGACGTGACCATCCATTGGTTCGAATTCATTCGTGACAAGTACGGAAAAGACCATCCTCGACGGACCGAGATCAGGAGTTTTGAAACCATTGAGGCCACCAAGGTAGTGGAGGCTAACGAGAAGTTGTACATCGACCGACAGGAAGGTTTTGTGGGAACCGGACTGAAAAAGAACGAGTTTGTTTGCAACTGTTCCGACATCGACGACATCATCATCTTCTACAAGGACGGAAAGTTCAAGATTATCAGGGTGGCCGATAAGATATTTGTGGGCAAGAACGTGATTCACGTGCAGGTGTTCAAGAAGAATGACAAGCGCACTATTTATAATGTAGTGTACCAAGATGGCAAAAAAGGCACTTACTTCATCAAGCGTTTCAACGTGACCAGCATCACGCGAGACAGGGACTACGACCTGACACAGGGCAAGCCTGGGTCGAGAGTGATGTATTTCACGGCCAATCCGAACGGTGAGGCCGAAACCATCAAGGTGACACTGGACCCCGATCCGAATAAGAAGAAGCAGAACATCTTCTTGGAAAAAGACTTCTCTGAAGTACTCATCAAGGGCAGAGGAGCCAAAGGCAACATCCTGACTAAGAAAGCTGTTCACCGCATTGGCCTGAAGAGTCATGGACACAGTACGCTTGGTGGCCGAAAAGTTTGGTTCGACCCCGATGTCAACCGCATCAATTATGAAGAGCATGGACGGTTCTTGGGCGAGTTCAACGACGATGATGCGATACTGGTCGTGCTGACCAATGGTGACTTCTACATCACCAACTTTGACCCCAACAACCACTACGAGGACAACATCCAAGTGCTGGAGAAATGGGATGAGCGTAAGGTATGGAGCGCCGTGTTGTTCGATGCCGACAACCAAAACTATCCTTATGTGAAGCGATTCATGATGGAAGCGACCAAGAAAAAGCAGAATTACATCGGCGAGAATCCAGACAGCAAGCTGGTCTTTCTCACCGACGTGACCTATCCCAGGCTGTTGGTGACCTTCGGTGGTAATGATGCCACGCGCCCTGCACAGGAAATTGACGTGGAAGAGTTTATTGCCGTCAAAGGATTCAAGGCCAAAGGCAAGCGCATCACCACATGGGAAGTGGACAAGATTGAAGAACTGGAACCCACACGTTTCCCCGAACCACCGGCTGATGAACGCGACAACGACCCAGAGGAAGAGGGCGAAGGCCAAGAGGATGCTGATGCAAACGAAGAAAATCTCGACCCGGATGCAGGAAAAAGCCAACAGCAGGTGATTGATGAAATATCGGGACAACTCAACCTGTTCAGCGATGAAGACTTGGGATAATTACAGGAAACCAACATGGCAATGGGCGTGTATCGCACTAATGCTATGTTGGTCAATGGGCATGGCGGCACAAACAGACTCCACACCGTTGGACAAAACAACCACCAATGTCAAGATGATTGGCTGGGGCTGCGTGGACATGCTCGACACTTATCTATCTCCTGAACGCTATAAGGGATGGCAAGTCAACTATCTATCGCATACCACACACGAGCGCGAAGACCGTTGCATCAGCACATTGAGCGTACACCAAGGTAGTTTTGCACACGCCGATAACAGGGCAGGTAACGCAAACGAAATGCAAGCGATGTACCATTTTGCATACGCCTGGCATTACAATTGGTACTTATTGAACCGACGTTTGAACGTCAAGACGGGCGGCATGCTCAACACACGCCTCGGCATGTTGTACAATACCCGCAACTCAAACAATCCCATGCAGGCGAAAGTGGGGCTGAACGTGGCTCCATCAGTCATGGCAAGCTACCGATTCAGCATCAAGAACAAACCGCTGATGGTGCGCTATGAGGCTGACGCACCACTGTTGGGCATGATGTTTTCACCCAACTACGGTCAGTCATATTACGAGATTTTCTCAGAAGGAAATTACGATCACAACGTTGTTGTCACTCATCCAGTCAACGCTCTTTCACTACGACAGATGCTCACACTCGACTTCTCATTATACAAAACCACGTTTAGGATAGGTTATCTGGGTGACTATCAGCAAGCCCATGTGAACCATTTGAGATACCACACCTATTCGCATGTGCTCGTATTGGGCCTCGTGAAGAAGTTCACCATAAACCATCTCCGCCCATGAAACAGTTGTTCTACCTATTGATGGCCTGTTTTTGTTTGACTGGCTGCATCGACGAAGAGCAGTTGCCCGACACTCCTCGGGGCAACATGGAAGCCTTGTGGCGCATCATCGACGAGCATTACTGCTTCTTTGAATACAAAAACATTGATTGGCAAGAGGTGTATCAGCGATATTCCAAGCAGATGGAAGATCGCATGGGGCCAGAGCAACAGTTTGAGGTGCTTTCGAACATGCTGGCCGAACTGAATGACGGACACGTCAACCTTTACACCAGTTTTGACCATGGACGCTATTGGAAGTGGCACGAAAACTACCCATCCAACTTCAGTGACACCCTGCTGAACAAATATCTCGGCACCGATTACCGTATCGCTACGGGCATGCGATACCGCATGTTGGACGACAACATAGGCTATGTTTACCTGGCATCATTCGGTAACGGCATGGGTGCGGGCAACCTTGACAACGTGTTGTACCACCTGGCACCATGTAACGGTCTCATCATTGACATCCGCAACAATGGCGGGGGCATGCTGACATCGGCCGAACAGCTGGCCGCACGATTTACCAACAAAGAACTGCTGGTGGGCTACATGCAGCACAAAACGGGAAAAGGCCATCGCGATTTCTCCGAATTGCGAGAACAACGTCTCAAGCCGAGCAAAGGATTGAGATGGCAGAAGAACGTGGTGGTGCTGACCAACCGACAGGTGTACAGTGCGGCCAACGAGTTTGTAAAATACATGAAGGAGTGTTCAAACGTCACGATTGTGGGCGATCGTACAGGCGGAGGAGCCGGACTTCCATTCTCCAGTGAGCTGCCTAACGGCTGGGGCGTTCGCTTTTCAGCCTGCCCCATGTACGATGTGAACAAACAGAGTACGGAGTTTGGCATTGACCCGGATTATCGCGTGGACATCTCCCATGAAGACTTTCTGCGAGGAAAAGACACCATAATCGAGTTCGCCCGCCGCATTCTCAGCAAGCACGACAAACAGACAACAATAACGAGCCATGCCAAAGCCCACAAAGGGCAAATGGATCGTAACAATCTTACAACCGGACATTGACAATGAAACAAATAGTTAATCGCATGAAACAATGGCTGCAAGGACTGTCTTTCCGCACGGGCGTGATAGTGCTGTGTATCTGCATCCCCTGTTACATTCTCTCTTTCGCCCAGATGCTGCTTCCCATCAGCCAAGCCTCCAAAGGTGCGTTATGGGTGGTGTTCTTTGGATTGGCCAAAACCTTCCAATATGGTGGCCTTACGATTCTTGGAGTGGATGGCTACAAACGACTGAAGAATAAATTCGGTCATCACAATGAGAACAAAAAGCTACGAACGCCACAAAACTAAGACCTGAACATCAAGGATATTTCGTTAGAAAGCAAAAAAACAGCTCAAAACAAACTAAAATAGAATATTATTCATTACCTTTGCAACCGCCCGAGCGCCCGTGGCGAAATTGGTAGACGCGCTAGACTTAGGATCTAGTGTTTTGCGACGTGTAGGTTCGAGTCCTATCGGGCGCACCAAAGAAATCCTAACCGCTTGAATGTAAGAGGTTGGGATTTTTCATTCATGCCTTCGGCGTCATGCTGTGAGGGAAGCCGTAGCAACTTCTCTGCATTGCCCTGGTGTTCATGAAGAGCAAAATAGAAAGTTACAAAATAAAGTTTTTACGATTTTCAAATTAAAACACAACATGAAAGGATTATCAAGAATTTGCCCAACACTGATGTTGGCATTGTTTACATGTGTCGCATTTGCGCAGACACACGTTGGTATGACCGTCAAATTTCCTGCAGACATCGACGATCATCTCTATTGTTACCACGACTAACCTTATACAGGTAAGCCACTTCAGGGGGCCGTCAAGTCGATAACTATTGAGAGCGAAGATCAAAAAGCGGTGTACTCGTTTGACAAGGCTGGACGATTGACAGGGCTGTCCGATTATTCCAGTGGTAAAGAAATGATATATAAGCACTACAAATATGACAAGCAGGGACGCCCTGTCAAAAAGGAATACATGGACAATGGCTACAAATCTTCAGCCATTCTCATACCCGACGAGTTCGGCAATCCACTGGAAAGAAAATACAAGGAAGGCGGATACAAGGAAACAACGATATTTTCTTATGATTTTGCCAAGCGTCAGGTGACGGCCAAACCGACTGAAGGCAACAATGCACAAGGATGGACTTATTACTTTGACGAGAAGGGCAGGGTTACTCGCAGGGAGAAACCCGGGAAGAATTTGAGCAAGTCCGTTACCACCTATGCGTACAATGATCAGGATCAGCTCGTGAAACAGACAGACCTTTTCGTCAAGGATGGTTATTACAGCTATGAGGAAGAAACAACCGTCCAGACCATCAGCTACGACGAGCGAGGATTTATCAGCAGAAAGGACAAGGTGACCTCATGGAGTGCCCAAGACAAAGACAAGGACGGAAAGCTAAAGCCAGAAGTGCGCAAGGGTGACAAGAAGAGCTTCGTGCTGTATTCCGATTATGAGCTTGACGGGCATGGCAATGCTGTGAAAAACACGATCAATCACAATGGCAAGAAGCCCGAAACGGTTGTCAGGAGCATCATATATTATTGATAACGCCGCCTTTCATGGCGTTTGGAGGACAACTATGTGTCAACGGAAGCTCCTCCCACTCGTCTTCCACACATATACAATCGCAAAAGCCCGCAAGTCTGTTAATTCTTACTTGCGGGTTTTCTGTAGATAGATGCCATCTGGCTCAATCGATATGAGGTGGCGCTTGTACAAGTCACCAATGGCCTTCTTGTAGTTTTTCTTGCTCACCTCGAAGCGACGCTTTATCTCTTCGGCGTCACTCTTGTCACCCAAATCGCAATAGCCGCCATGTTTTTGCAGATATTGCAACTGGGTTTTACGACTGACCCGTATTGATGACGCCAAGAAAAAACCTGATGAAACCAAAGGTTCTGTCTTAACGTAAGATAGGAGAATGGGTTTCATCGGGTTTTAGTTATGGTTCAAGGGCGGTCAATAAATTAGCTTTGACAGATTGTGAGACTATTATTTGAGATCAATTTGTTTGTGAGTGAAGGAGTATAGCGAGCTATACGACTGAACGAACAGGCAAATTGAACCAAAAACGGAGCAAGCCGAATACAGTCAAACTTGTTTGAATTGTTGAGGCGCAGCCTGTTTTATATAAAAAAGAGTCCACAAGATGACAAAACGTAAAAAGACTGACATAAAATACTTTACGGTGGTAATTTATAGAACCGCCCTCAAATAAGTCCTGCGGTTCAATTAAGCACCGTGGAACAGATATTCGGCTTGAATGTCTTTGGTGAGCTCTGTGAACAACCGCTCTTGCAGTTTGTCGGCTACACATAGTGCGCGAGTCAACACCTTGTCAGAAAATTCTTGCAGCATGTCTTTCGCACGTAACGGCTGTGTTTTGTATATACGCAAATACTCTTCTTCCATTTCACGTTGCCGTTGGTCGGTTTCCTCCTCAAATTTGCGATACGTCTCTTTAATCATGGGCGCATATTTGTTGTAGTTCACCATGCCCAGCGTCATCACCTTACGGAATTTCCAATAAGCAGAATCGGCACTCGACTGGTCGGTTCCCTGCGTATATTCAACTGGATATGAGCTGATGCCCTGATACAGCGGCAAGAACAAACCTAAGTCGGCCATGCCCATGGCAACGTAAGCAACACAGCCAATGGCCTGAGGCAGTTCAGGACGTACCTGTAGGATGTGGGTCTGTGTGGTTCTGAAGATAGATACCGGGCGATACGGTTCTTTTGGATTGCTATGTAGATAGGGATCGTGTTCGGTATTGTCGTAGTGGAAGCGGAATGCTGTACGCAAATCGGTGATGCTGATAGGCTTGTCGGCTTTGGCGTAAACAGGGAATGTATTTTTGGTTACGTCATTCTTAATCGCTGGTGAAAACATCTTTTGCAGACCCCATACGCGCGGATAATTATAGGTGGTGTCAAGTTTGACATCGCGCGCATACGATACATGGAAATCAAATTCGCCCTTCTTCGGGTCGTGTAATCCATGTTTCTCGGCAAACTCAATCAAGTCGGCAGATGCCAAATAGTTTTCTTTGTCGTTAGGGTCGTACTGGCGGAAACGGCTCTGGTTGCCCGTGACGAAATATTGCTCTTTCGGCATTCTGCAAGCCAACCAACGATGTCCGCACGCCGTTTCCAAGTACCATATTTCTTGTGCGTCTACGAATCCGATGCCAAAACCTTCGGCGATACCATGTTTCTCGATGAGCATGCCCAAGCGCTCTACGCCTTCGCGCGCGGTGTGAACGTAGGGCAGTACGACATTGAACACGGCATTCTCTGCCAAACCCGTTTCTACCAAGGGGTCATGTTTTAACACCTCGTCGCTGCTGAAAATACTTTCAGTCGCACTCATGCCCACGCCGGCGGTGTTGAATCCTGCGCTTCCCCAGTGGCGTGGCAGGTTGAAGGGTGCCAATGCACTGTAACCCAATGCTTCTTTGGGCAGTTCACAGCGGAACGGACTGTCCAGAGCGATAAATTCTTTCGGTCCCTCTTTTGTGTCTTCGTACAGTTCGTAGTTTTTGGCTTCCATGGCATCCCAGTCTTCCGAACGGGCTACAATCATGGAACCGTCGGCTGTCATCTCTTTTCCTACTATGATGGTAGTACACTCTGATGGTAATTTACTTACTTGGTTTTTTTTTCATAGATTGTTGTGTGTGATATGATGTTTAAAATATAATGTTGTGCGGTATTAGACTCCGCCATTTGCAAATTTAATGAATATTTTTTAGATGATGTATCAATAGGGTGGTAAAATTTTCAAGAATTACACGGCTTTTTCATTTAAGAATGTTGGTTTGCGTTTGTATCCTATCAAACGGAACGTTCTTCGGTGAAATGGCTTCCGCTGCAACCACTTTTTAACACAAATGCTGGGCGTTTTTTCAACCAACTTGCCATACATTGAAAACATGCGAAATATAGAGGCATTTTGTTATTTTGTTGATTATTAGTTGGTTATGTGATTTATAAACCTGAAACACCTTGAAAAGGTGAAGTAGATTGAAGGGGAAATACCTTCTTATGGTACAAAAAGGTCGGCTATAGGATGTAAATTGGGACATAAAAGCATGCACATTAAGCGATAAGAGCATACCTATTGCAAGAAAAAAGCATGCATATTGCCGATTTGTTCTGTGTGAAAGTGGTATAAGATGATGATTTCAAGGCTTTGAACACCTAAAGCACCCCCCTATTTTATCTATTTCGCAATTTTGTTTTGTCAAAGAAAACGAATCGATTTAACAAACGAAAGGTTTATTAACACATGCGGGTAGCGATGGCTACATCTATAACATCATCCACAATGACACAACAGGGGAACTTGCCAAGCACATAAGGCATAAGATGAAGTATAGGCTTCGTCCCAAGGGCAGATATCTTCCAATCAAAGACAGGGTGAGCATCCATGAAAGAAGTAAGGAAGTTGACGGGAAGAGATTCGGGGATTTTGAGATGGACTTGATCGTAGACCCTGACCAGCACGCCATACTCACGCTGGTGGAGAAATCCACCAATA
>JAQYPT010000008.1 GCA_028726625.1 Prevotellaceae bacterium
ACGTTATACAGACAAGAGAATTATGTCGATACAAAAGAAATTGAACGAAAGACCGAGAGAAAAATTAAACTTTTCTACACCAAAACGAGAGTTCTTCAAACACGTTTTGTAATTTTGCACTTGCTGGTTGACTCTAAGAATTATAAAATAATTGATTGAAAATCTATTTTATAAACAGAATGAGTCAAAAAAATGTGCTATCTTTGCATAAGTTGGGCATCGCCTTAACAAAACAAGTAAACTTGCTTTGTATTCGGCTCGCACCAACTTTGCATAAGTTGGGCATCGTCTCACCAAAACAAGTAAACTTGCTTTGCATTCGGCTTGCGCCAACTTTGCAAATGTTGAAGTAGGTAATTTTAGAATAATTATACTCCATTCAGGAGTGACTCAACAACAATAAGGTAATATATGGGTATTTTTGGTCTGTTCAATAAGAAGAAAAAAGAAACGCTGAATCAGGGTCTGGAGAAGACCAAACAGAGTGTGTTCTCAAAGTTGTCACGTGCGGTTGCTGGTAAGTCTAAGGTGGATGACGAGGTGTTGGATAACTTGGAAGAGGTGCTTGTCACATCGGATGTCGGTGTTGGCACAACCCTGAAAATCATTGAACGTATCGAGGAAAGGGTGGCACGCGACAAGTATGTGTCAACCGCTGAACTCAATTCTATCTTACGCGATGAGATTGCGGCCTTATTGGCTGAAAACAACACCGAGGATCACGAGAATTGGGACTTACCCGCCGACCATCAGCCGTATGTTATCTTGGTCGTTGGTGTCAATGGAGTTGGCAAAACCACAACCATCGGCAAACTGGCTTATCAGTTTAAGGCATCGGGTAAAAAGGTATTCTTGGGTGCTGCCGACACCTATCGCGCTGCTGCCGTGGACCAAATCAAGATTTGGGGCGAAAGGGTAGGCGTGCCTGTGGTGAGTCAACAGATGGGGGCCGACCCGGCTTCGGTGGCGTTTGATACGCTGCAAAGTGCAAAGGCTAATGGGGCCGACGTGGTGTTAATCGATACGGCCGGGCGCTTGCACAACAAAGTGGGCTTGATGAACGAATTGAAGAAAATCAAGGATGTGATGAAAAAAGTGCTGCCTCAGGCTCCTGATGAGGTGTTGCTCGTCTTGGATGGTAGCACGGGACAGAACGCTTTTGAGCAAGCAAAGCAGTTCTCTGCCGTTACTCAGATTACTTCATTGGCCATCACAAAATTGGATGGAACGGCGAAGGGGGGCGTGGTCATCGGTATCAGCGACCAACTGAAGGTGCCTGTAAAATATATCGGACTGGGTGAACAGATGGATGATTTGCAGCTGTTCAACAGACGAGAGTTTGTAGACAGTTTGTTCCAGCACGAATCATAACAGAAAGTCCATAATTTTGAAGAAGAATCAGATAGATATCATTACGATGGGCTGCTCAAAGAATCTCGTTGACAGCGAGACGCTGATGAAGCAGTTTGAAGCGAATGGGTACGATTGCACGCACGACAGCGAACAACCTGATGGTGAGATTGCAGTAATCAATACATGCGGATTTATTGAAACAGCTAAAGAGGAGAGTATCAATACGATACTTCAATTTGTTGAAGCGAAGAAAGAAGGTCGTTTGAACAAACTTTTTGTCATGGGTTGCCTCAGTGAACGCTATAAGAATGAGCTTGAAAAAGAGATTCCAGAGGTGGACAAATTCTATGGCAAGTTCAATTACAAGCAGCTGTTGACTGATTTGGGAAAAGCTGAAATCAAGGCTTGCAACGGTCAGCGACATCTCACGACACCCGCTCATTATGCATACATCAAAATAGCGGAGGGCTGTGATCGCCACTGCGCTTATTGTGCCATTCCAATCATTACTGGCAAGCATGTCAGCCGCCCGAAAGACGAAATTCTGCAAGAGGTTCGTCACTTGGTGGCTGATGGGGTGAAAGAGTTTCAAATCATCGCCCAGGAGTTGACTTATTATGGGGTGGACCTTGATGGAAAACGACATATCGCTGACTTGATTAGTGAGATGGCTGACATAGAAGGTGTTGAGTGGATACGCTTGCATTATGCTTATCCAAACCAGTTTCCACTTGAGCTTTTGGACGTGATGAACGAGAAACAAAACGTCTGCAAGTATCTTGATATCGCGCTGCAGCATATATCCGACTCGGTACTTGAGCGCATGCACAGGCATGTGAACAAGCAGGAAACCATGGATTTGATTCGCACCATCCGTGAAAAAGTGCCGGGCATTCATCTGCGCACCACGTTGATGGTTGGGTTTCCCGGTGAAACAGAGGAAGATTTTCAGCAGTTGCTCGACTTTGTTCGATGGGCCCGATTTGAACGCATGGGTGCTTTCATGTATTCGGAAGAAGAGGGAACCTACGGTGCCAATCACTATGCAGACGACGTACCTGAAGATGTTAAGCAACGAAGATTGGATGAGTTGATGGCGGTTCAGCAGGAAATCAGTGCCGAGATAGAGGCAGCAAAGATAGGCTCAACCATGAAAGTAATCATTGACAGGAAGGAAACTGACTATTTTATCGGGCGTTCGGAATTTTGTTCCCCAGAGGTCGATCCCGAAATATTAATACAAGGTGGACAGCAGTCGGTGCAGATTGGTTCTTTTTATCAAGTGAAGATCACTGATGCCGAAGAGTTTGATTTGTATGGCGAGATTGTCTAAACATATACAGCAAGTTCCATGAATAACAAAGAGTTTATTGCAGAATTGTCACGACGTGCAGGCTATACGCAAGAACAGACGCAAAACTATGTCCGTACGCTCGTGGAGGAAATGACAAACATTCTTGGAGAGGGCGAATCGATTGCTATCCCTTCTTTCGGTACTTTTGAAGTGAAAAAGCGGATGGAACGCATCCTGACGAATCCTTCAACAGGCAAGAAGATGTTGGTTCCACCCAAATTGGTTCTTAGTTTCAGACCCATGCCTTCCGTCAAAGAACAGTTGAAGAAAGGAGGCGACTCATGATAAAAATCACAGATTTGGCGAGGGTGTTGGAAGAACAGCACGAGCTATCGAAAAGTGAGGCCGAATTTTTTATCCCTTTACTCGTAGACGTTTTGACAACGGGGCTTAAGGCCGATAAACAAGTTAAGATTAAAGGACTTGGAACGTTCAAGGTGACATCCGTGAATGCCCGTGAGAGTGTGGATGTGAACACGGGTGAACGCATCATCATTGAGGGGAGAGAGAAGATTTCTTTCACGCCCGAACCAGTCTTAAGAGATAAGGTGAACAGTCCGTTCGAGCAGTTTGAGACGGTTACGGTGAGCGATGATGCCGATTTTTCGGAGATAGATGAACGTTATCAGCAGCTTGAGGAACAAGAAAATGCCGACAGCAGTGCACCTGTGGAGACCGTTTTGCCTGTGGAAGAAAAACAGGTTGAAGTTGAACCGCAAGACAATCTTCAAGAAAAATCATCACCAGAACCATCACCAGAACCGTCATCTACTGTGAATGAGGAGATGTTGGTTACCAACGACAAAGAGCCTCTTTCTGACAATTTCATTGAAGATGGCGTGCGTGAGCAAGAGGTGATAGAGATTCCGTCCATTGAAGAGGCTCCTGTGGTTGATGACCAACCAATCCAGGAAGAAAGAAATGTCACAGAAACAACTGACAATATATCGCAATCATCCATGAAGGAAAACGAAGAAAAAGAATCACTTGAGCTAACCGAACTGAATGAATTGAATGAAAAAAATCAACTGTTGCGTGCTAATTTGGCTCGAACTCAGCGAAATCAAAAGCTACTGATTGGTGCCGTATGTGCCTTGCTGCTAGTGGCATGTCTTGGCGTTTATTATATTGGTAAGCAGTTTGCGGCTCGTGATAACCGAATAGAGCATTTGATGACAGAGCTGCATGCTGTCAAACAAGCTGCGCAAGTGAAGGAAAACGTGGCTGGTGTTCAAGGCGAATCGGCTTCCGAAAATGCAGAGGTAGACAGTGAGGGACAGGAAAATACGTCTGCTGCAGATCGTGGAGACCAGTCAACGGAGCTGTCTGACAAGCGTGTTCAAGATGAGAAAAAAGAGAAGGATGCAGCTGCTAAAGTGGCATCTGAGAGTGCGAAGCGTGACCAGTCACATCAGAACAGCCAAACAATGGCTTCAAAATATGATTCGGATCCGAGAATCAGAACTGGCGCCTATGACATAACGGGTGTGGCACAAACCGTAACGGTGCGTAAAGGACAGACCTTGACTTCTATCAGTAAAACTTACTTGGGGCCTGGCATGGAGTGCTACATGGAGGCTGTCAATGAGACGAAAGAAGTGAAGGAGGGTGACAAAGTTAAAATCCCGGCATTGAAATTAAAGAAGAAATCTAAATAATTTATCTTAATCATCACTATCAATGAGGAAACAGGCAGGCGTAATCATCGCATTACTTTTTGTGTTGTCTGTTTTTGTAGGATGTTCAAGAGTGAGCAGAAAATTGCATATTGATGACAAGTAATTTCCCATATCTTGGGATGAAAAGCCTGCGTTCATTAGGTTTGTGAAAGTAATGTGTGATTAAGCGACGTGCAAGAAAGTTTGTTTTAGTACGGTAATAGGTTGCTGTCGTTTGACTAAACAAACTTTCTTTCGCCGTTTTATGTACCTTTATGTCGTCTTCTATGATGAGCGTTGTTTGGTTTGTGGTGTACGTCTATTTAGTTTCGACGTTTGTGTTTCTCCCTTTTTCGCTTGTTTGAAAAGTTTGGATTGTAAGAAACTGGGCGTTTGTGGCTTGTTCTTTGTGAACTTGCTTCATCTTTTCGGGAAGATGTTTTTTGCGGCTTCGCTGCATGGGAGAAAAGCTGTTCGATGAGTTCTGGCCTCCCTATCTTTCTCAACTCTCTTTCAATGCTCTTTCTTTCCTCGGGCTTGTACCAAAAGAAGAATTGTCGTTGGGCAAGTTTTTCATTTGGTGTTTTGGCACAGTAAACTGGTTCTAACGTATAAGGATCGTATCCTGTGTACCATGTTTCTGTGCTGACAGTCATGGGAGTAGGGGTGAAATCCTGCACCTGTTCAAGCTGAAAATTTAGTTTTTTGGTGATGATGGCGAGGTTTGCCATATCTTGTGCTTGACAACCAGGATGACTGCTGATGAAATAGGGGATGAGTTGTTGCTTTAAATTTTCTTCTTTATTGATTTTGTCAAAGATGACTTTAAATTGTTCGAACAACTTGAATGAAGGCTTGCGCATTAAGTTTAATACTGCATCTGACGTGTGTTCGGGTGCTACCTTCAAGCGACCACTCACATGGTTCTTAATCAGTTCCTTGGTATATTCTTGTGCAGCGGCGTTCGTCGCTTCATCCTTGCTCTTGTGCAACAACAAGTCATACCGAACACCGCTGCTGACAAAACTCTTTTTTATGCCAGGAATAGCATCGACGGATCGATAGATGTCCAGTAGTTTACTATGATCGGTGTTGAGGTTGGGGCAGATTTTTGGGTGAATGCAAGATGGGCGTTTGCAGTGTTCACAAGCCAGATGGTTCTTTCCTGCCATGCCATACATGTTAGCTGACGGCCCTCCAAGATCAGAAAGATAACCCTTAAAGTCAGGCATGTCAATCACCTGTTTTACTTCTCTCAGGATGCTTTCTTTCGATCGGCAAGTGACAAATTTCCCTTGGTGAGCCGATATCGTACAGAAAGCGCAACCGCCAAAACAGCCTTGGTGGATGTTTACCGAGAATTTTATCATCTCGTAGGCAGGAATACGTTTACCCTTATATTTGAGATGTGGTACACGCGTATAGGGCAAGTCATAATAAGCATCGACCTCTTCAGTTGACAAAGTTGGAAAAGGAGGATTGACTACCACATATTTGTGGTCCACAGCCTGGATCAATCTTTGTGCGTGTATCTTGTTGGACTCCTCTTCTATATGTCTGAAATTATCGGCTTGCAGTCGTTTTTCCCTCAAACATTCCTTGTGACTATGAAGGATAATGTCGTCTTCTTTGATGCCCCCATCGATCTCTTCTTTTTGAGTTAGATATACAGTCTGTGGGATATCGTGAATCTGTTGGATGGGTTCACCAGCTGCTATCCTTTGACATAAGCACAGAACAGACTTCGCTCCCATGCCGTACAGAATCATGTCGGCACCCGAATCGCATAGAATACATTTGCGAAGTGCGTCTTGCCAGTAGTCATAGTGCGTAAGACGCCTCATGGAAGCCTCAATACCACCCAATACAATGGGTGTGTCAGGGTATAGTTGACGTAGAATCTTTGAATAAACGATGGTTGGATATTCAGGACGACAATCGTGTCTTCCGTCAGGACTGTAGGCATCTTCCTTGCGCAATCTCTTGTTGGCTGTGTACTTGTTAACCATCGAATCCATGCAGCCTGGTGAGATGCCAAAGAATAATCTCGGCTTTCCCAGCTTCTTAAAGTCGCGATAGTCGCCATGCCAATCAGGCTGAGGAACGATGGCAACCTTGTATCCCGCAGCTTCAAGTGAACGTCCTATGACCGCAACTCCAAAGGATGGATGGTCAACATAGGCATCTCCTGAAAACAAGATGACATCCAGTTCTTCCCAACCTCTTAACTTGCATTCCTTCTTTGTGGTTGGAAGAAAATCAGTAAGTTGATAATCTTTCAAATGAGTGTTGTCTTTATTTTAGTCCTCATGACTCGTGATACATTCCTTATCTTCGGTCTGTTTATTCGTCCAGTCTACATACAGTTTCACCAATTGGTTGAGACCAAATGCCTTCATGTTGGCGTGGTAGATGACGTCAAGGCAAAGATCCAGCAGGGCTTTGTCATGATTTGCTTCTGATTCTAACAAGGATCTGACATTCAGTTTTAGCTTATTCAGTATATCTTCATCAATGATGCCAGTGCTATCAACAAGATTATCCAATAAAGCATATTTCTGAATACTGGTCAGATGTTCGTCCGAAACTTCGATACATCTCGTGCCTGATGGGTTGGATTGGATTTTATAGTTCATATCTTCTACTATTATATAAGTGGTTGTTTATGTCAATCAAACTGCAATTCTCATGCCATTATAGTGCTTCCATTAGCTGCTGGGCGAGCCTGTCCGTTATTCAAGCAAATAGTTTAATATTCCCCGCATCAGCAGTTCTTTATTCTTTTGATCGATGATGCATTCAAAAGGGAAACCCATGGTGAAGCATCTATAATGGTTGTCCTTGTATGCAACCGCTGCACTGGTACCATTGGCATATTGCATGACACACATAGCACTGGAATTGGGAGAAAGAACTTCGGGCCATTGTGCGGCATAATGTTCTTCATTAGGCGTTTGGTAGAACGTCATGTTCATGCCCAGGCCATGCACTGCATTAGAGGAAACAATACTGTCGCTGGGCGTATAGGATAGTTTCAGAACGTTGTTGAGAAACGATCTTTCGGTTTCAAAGGTCATATCCGAGCCAATATAAGAGCCGCTAACCATAATTGCTCCGCCATGATTGGCATAGTCTGTCAACAGCGTTTGCATCTGAGGGGTGAACGATTTGTAGTATTTTACTGTGTATGGTTCATATTTTTCCAGACCCAATATCAGGTCAATGCAGGGATATTTGGTCAGTTTTACTTCCCCAGACCATACTGCTTGGCTGGATGAACTCGCCACATTGTACTTTTTAGAACTCGCAATAGCGGCCGTATGGTCTACTACATAATCGAAAGTGTTGCCTGCAAAGAATTGTCCGGCCAGTTCATTGCCTCCATATCCCAAACCTGTTTCTGTTAAACTGCCCATGCGTGATTTGTCGAAAGCAGCTTGATATCCCGCCCATCCCGCAGTCTTTTCGTACGCAACGCCAATATCCGCATGGAGGTCAAAGCCTTGTTGAAGCTCATCATCGATTACCTTGGGTGCCGAAAGACGATTGAATCCGTTGACAACCAGTACCGTTTGAGTGGCTAATGGTGAATAGTAAGTCGACAAAGTTTCTGTGGGAAAACTCTCTCCACCTTTGTTGCAAGCCGTAATCTTAAAGTTGTACTGCACATCAGGTTCAAGTTCAATGGAATAAGATGTTCTGTTGATGTTCTTTCCATTGTCAAATCCACTCGCTCCAGTCGCCATGTAAACATTATACGATGATGGTGTAGCCGTTTCCTCTTTGGGGTCGGTTTGTGGCGACCAAGACAGTTTAACCTTGTTCTTGGATGTAAATTCGATGTGGAAATCTTGTGGTGCCAAAGGTTGAACAACATACGATTTTCCGTGCTGTCGATTGATATATCTTAATATGGTCTTATAGATTGAACGGGCAAGACTGAACTTAAAGTTGGGATCTTGACCCAGTATCATGTCTGGAAAGTTCTGATGAGACATGGTTTCCAGTATCGCTGAGGGGATTTCCGGCACACGTGTTTCCGAATAGTTTCTGTCCCAGAGGTATCTCTTGGGCCAGGATCTTTGTTTGGTACTCAGGTCTCTGACCGCATTTTGCAACAAATCATTGGCGAAATCCTTTGAGGTCATTCTCGAAATCCCCGCATTCAAGCGTCCGTCATTGAAGTTCGTCGTGCAAATAGCCAAAGAACCAATGAGCGATTTTCCATCTGCACTATATCCTGCATCACTGTGAACAGCCAATGCCAACTCAAGTGGAACCCTTAGTCCTGGCAGTGATGGCGCGAATACACTTCCACCTGCGAGCCAATTTGTCATTTTGGATCGGGCGTTGATGTCATCAGAATAATCGTCTTGACCGCCTTTTCCTCCGTAGACACTGTAGGGTGCACCAGCCCATTGTGCATAATATCGCGAACCTTCAAGCGTCCGTGGCAGGCCGCTGGTGCTGCCTCCTCGTTGAATGTTACCCATTCCACCACCGAATCTAACCGCATCTGTCGTCACGAAGCGTCTTTTTTTCTTCGAGCGATTTGTCACCACTACTCGGTTAAACTGATTACTCCCAGCGTCAAAATCGAAGGTCCCAAGGTAAACCCAAGTGCCACCTCCCATCTGTTGGTTTACCCTGAAAGCAGTTTCCTGTCCCTTGTGATAGACGATGTATTCGGCATCATCCACACTTTTGTCTACTGTTTGATAACTCACATATACGGCATATCTTCCAGCTTGAGGCAGATTAGGCTGATAAGATACCAGACTTGGGTGCTTGCTTTTGGTTGAGCGAGCCATTCTCGCACTACCTTGCTGAAAGGGATTATCGCCGTCATTGTAGATGGTTTTTGTCCTTGCAAAGCCTTTTGTATTCGCTCGTTCCCAGTTTCCATGAACGTTTATCTCCAGATAGGATGTCCCTTTGTTTGGATCATCGTTATCAATGATGACCTCGTGTTTTTGCCAATCTCTCTCTCGTGGTGTAAATACACAGGCTCCGGCATGCTCGAGCATGGGAATAAGGTAAGGGATGACAATGGTCTGAGTGAACAAATCTTCGGTGGTTCCAAATAGGTTTGGCCGTTGCCATTTCCACTTAAATTTATTCTGATCGTAATAGTAGCCATGGCTTGCCCATACAGATATATGCCTATTCTTCAGTCCTTTGCTAATCTTGTTGGTCTTCGATGTGTTCGTTACCCACGGCTTATCCCGATGGTCAACATCGCCCCATGCCCGTGTGAAGGTACTGTTGTACTGTGCTGAGAGGTGGAGTGACAGGCTCACGCAGTACAGAAATAAAACCGTGCGTAACCTCATTGGGCAATTTCTCCTATCGAAAATTTCTCGGGATGTTTACCTTGCATACCTTTAAAATATAGTTTCACCTCTTTCATCTCCTCGTCTACATTTCCTGTGGGAACAATTTTTTTCGTACATTTTATCGTCTTGTTCTGATAGTCAAGACCATACAAGAGGATGGGTATGTTTGCTTTCAGAGCAATATAATAGAATCCCATCTTCCAATCTGGGTTAAGAGACCGTGTTCCCTCAGGTGTGATGCAGAGTTGAAAAGTTTTCTCCTTTTGGGCGAAGGCCGCAAGGTTGTCCGTCATGCTCGTATGTTTTGAACGCCAAACGGGTATTCCCCCCATGGCTTTCAAAAGGGGTTTGAGAGGGCCTACAAACCACTCTTTCTTCATCAGAAAGTTTGATTTCATCCCCTCAGCATGCATGTATAGCAAGCCAATGATGAAATCCCAGTTGCTGGTGTGTGGGGCAAGACAGATAATGTATTTGTCGGGATGGTCAACAGTTACGACTTTTGTCCATCCCATGCAACTATATAATAGCCATCTACACAAACGATTTAGCATATACGCTTCGGTTTTTTTAATAAATATTCGATATCTGATCTACAATTTCAGACACGTCAGCGTTGAATTGTGCAATCAAATCCTTGTAATAATCCTTTTGTTTCATTCCCGGTTCGGGATGCGATACGCGCTTAACATATTGATTCTGCAACGTCAGGATGGACGTCAGCAGCGCATCAATATTCTCCTTTTCGGGTTTCTCACTATACAGCGAGGCGGCTACGCATTCTGCTAAAAGATCACCACAAACATAATGAATGGTTCGTTTTAAATCTCTTTTGTTTGCCATGTGAATTGCTTCTTTATAGTTTGTACGAAATTGTATGATAGTTCAAAGGTAGAAAAAATATCCGTATATGCAACACATTGTACGGAAAAATCTTGTTTTCTTGATTGTTTGTTTTTCTATCTCAAAGAAAAAGGGTAAATTTGCAAAACCTAAGAGCAATGAAAATTTATCATTTATTATATTAGTAAAATTGCAAAGATGAAAACAAGTGCATTACAAAAAGAAAGAGCTTCTTATCAGCCAAAACTGCCAAAAGCTCTTCAAGGTGCCGTAAAAATCAAGGAAGGAGCACCAACTGAAAGTGTTGATGATCAGGATGAAATCAAAAAATTGTTCCCACATACTTACGGAATGCCTCTCGTAGAGTTTGTTCCAGGTGATAAATGTGAACACAAGCTGATGAATGTAGGCGTTATCCTCAGTGGAGGTCAGGCTCCTGGTGGACATAATGTGATCAGTGGCTTGTTCGATGCCTTGAAGAAATTGAACGAAGAAAACCGCTTGTATGGCTTCTTGATGGGGCCTGGTGGTTTGGTGGATCACAATTATATCGAGATTACTGCTGGTTTCTTGGAGAAATATCGCAACACTGGAGGTTTTGATATGATTGGATCCGGACGTACCAAGCTGGAGAAAGAAGACCAGTTTGAAAAGGGTTTGGAGGTGATTCGCGAGCTGGATATCAAAGCACTTGTCATCATTGGTGGTGACGATTCGAACACCAACGCCTGTGTTTTAGCCGAATATTACGCTGCCAAGCAGTATGGCGTGCAGGTCATCGGTTGTCCAAAGACTATCGATGGCGATTTGAAGAACGAGCAAATTGAAACCTCATTTGGTTTCGATACGGCAACAAAAACCTATTCAGAACTCATTGGAAATATTGAGCGTGACTGCAATTCGGCTCGCAAATACTGGCATTTCATCAAGCTGATGGGCCGTTCGGCCTCTCACATTGCGCTGGAGTGTGCATTGCAGACACAGCCAAACATTTGTCTCGTTTCTGAAGAAATACAGGCAAAAGACAAGACGCTGAATGAAATTGTTGAGAACATTGCTTCTGTTGTGGCCTATCGTGCTAAAGAAGGAAACAACTTTGGCGTGGTCCTCATTCCCGAAGGCTTGATAGAATTCATCCCCGCTATCGGCCGCTTGATAGCCGAATTGAACGACCTGCTGGCCGCTCATGGTGCCGATTATAAGGATTTGGACAAGGATGCACAGCGTGAATACATCCTCGCTCACCTCTCTGATGCCAACCGCTCTACTTTCGAAACGTTGCCGGAAGATGTGGCTCGCCAGCTGAGTTTGGATCGCGACCCACATGGAAATGTTCAGGTTTCATTGATTGAAACCGAGAAGTTGCTGTCCAACATGGTTGCCGCTAAGCTCAAAGAATGGAAGAAGCAAGGAAAGTATCAAGGAAACTTCTCACCTCTTCACCATTTCTTCGGTTACGAAGGTCGCTGTGCTGCGCCGTCTAATTTCGATGCCGACTATTGCTATGCGCTCGGTACCAGTGCTGCTCAGCTCATCGCAAACGGTAAGACAGGATACATGGCCATTGTCAAGAATACCACCGATTGCACCGACAACTGGAAAGCAGGTGGTGTGCCTATCACCATGATGATGAACATGGAGCGCCGTACAGGTGAAATGAAACCGGTTATCCGCAAGGCGTTGGTAGAGTTGGAAGGCAAGCCTTTCAAGACTTTTGCTGCCAACCGTGACGAATGGGCTAACCATACATGCTATGTTTACCCAGGTCCTATCCAGTATTGGGGACCCAGTGAGGTTTGTGACCAGACCACAAGAACCTTGGCATTGGAGCGGGAATAATCTTACTGACAGTTAAAACTACCATAAAGGCTGGTTCTATAAATTACCACCGCACATAGTTATTAAATGTTTATGAAATACGTTTTGTTATCTTTTGGCTTCTTTTTGGTTCAAAATGTAAGTTCGTTCAGTCGTGTAGCTCGCTACACTCCTTCACTCTCTTGCATTTTGACCTCAAAAATAAGCTCAAAATCTAACAAAGCTA
>JAQYPT010000009.1 GCA_028726625.1 Prevotellaceae bacterium
CGCCGAGCTGGAAATGTCGCATGGGCAATTTTGTAAACTACAATGAAGCCAAAAGAGTACTCAACCAAGTGCGAAATATGGGCTTCAAGCAAGCTGTCATCGTGAAAGGAAAAATAACCGTATATTAAAATTCATGACTCCCGAAACACCTTTCCGCGAAGGCTTGGAAGAGCTGGCGGAACACTACAAAAGCGTCATCAAACTATTGGGAGAGGACGTTGAAAGAGAAGGGTTACAAAAAACACCCATGCGCATGGCAAAAGCCATGCAGGTACTCACAAGAGGCTATTTGCAAGACCCCGAGCAAGTCATCAACGATGCCTTGTTCGAGGAAAAATACAATCAGATGGTCATTGTCAAGGACATCGACTTCTTCTCGATGTGCGAACACCACCTGTTACCCTTCTATGGCAAGGTGCATGTGGCATACATTCCCAACGGATACATCACCGGACTGAGCAAGATAGCCCGCGTGGTCGACATCTTCAGTCACCGCCTGCAGGTACAGGAACGCATGACCCAACAAATCAAAGACTGCATCGAGAACGCCCTTCATCCGCTGGGCGTGATGGTTGTCGTCGAGGCCAAACACATGTGTATGCAGATGCGGGGCGTCGAAAAGCAAAACTCCATCACGACGACCAGCGACTTCAGCGGTGCGTTCAACCAAGCCAAGACACGC
This sequence comes from Prevotellaceae bacterium, assembly GCA_028726625.1. Lineage (GTDB taxonomy): Bacteria > Bacteroidota > Bacteroidia > Bacteroidales > Bacteroidaceae > Prevotella. Next base: position 683 of record JAQYPT010000009.1, read on the forward strand.
GAAGAGTTCATGAACCTGTTGCGCGGCGAGAGCAAGCGCATCTGACGCACGCCGCATCCAACATGCCACCCTCACACATCTACCAACATCACGCCAATGAAATTCATATCATGGAACGTCAACGGGCTGAGAGCCTGTCTGGGAAAAGGGTTCAAAGACATTTTTGAAACCCTCGATGCCGACTTCTTCTGTCTGCAGGAAACGAAGTTACAGGAAGGCCAGACCGACCTCGCCTTCGACGGATACCGGTCCTTTTGGAACTATGCCGACAAGAAAGGCTATTCGGGCACGGCCGTCTTCACCCGTCACGAACCGCTGTCGGTGACCAAAGGCATCGGCATCGACGAACACGACCATGAGGGAAGGGTCATCACCCTCGAATATTCGGACTTCTATCTCGTCACCGTCTACGTGCCAAATTCGCAAGACGAACTGAGAAGACTGGACTACCGCATGCAGTGGGAAGACGACTTCAGGACTTACATCCAACGGCTCGACAGCCAAAAGCCGGTCATCATGTGTGGCGACCTCAACGTGGCACACCGGGAAATAGACCTCAAAAACCCCAAGACCAACCGTCGCAACGCCGGCTTCACCGACGAAGAGCGCGAAAAATTCACCACACTCCTCGACAGCGGCTTCATCGACACTTTCCGGACGCTCCATCCCGACGACGTGACTTACTCATGGTGGTCCTATCGTTTCAAGGCTCGCGAGCGCAACACGGGGTGGCGCATCGACTACTTCGTGGCATCACAGCGGCTCACCGACAAGATTACATCTGCCGGCATCCACACCGACATCCTCGGCTCCGACCACTGTCCGGTCGAGCTGGTGGCCGAAGTCAATCCGTGAAAATGCAGGAGCATTGCCGTGGGATGACTCGACGGAAGGCACGGAACTGCCCACGGACAATTATATCAAACAATATTTCTACCTTAAACCCCAATCGGTCATTAGAATCCGAGGCGGTTTCGTCTGCTGGTCGGCAGATGGTTTGTCGGTTTGTTACACGTATGGCCGTCTATGGCAAAACAAAACGACAGGCCGGTTACCGGCAAGCAGACGAGACTTGCCGATGAACGATTGGGGTTAATTTCATAAACAAAGGCATCACTGACGAGACCCGAGTCAGAAATTCTGCATCATCCAACCAAAAAAATTCATTAGATTCCGGGGCGGATTCGACTGATGATCGGGCAACTTGACCGACGTCAGGTTGCAGGCGAGCGGACTATAACAAAACAAAACGACAAACAAACTGCCGGCAAGCGAACAAAATCGGGCGAAAAACGGGATGAACGTCATGATATTAGAACCAAATGCCCGAAGAAACGATATGGATTCATTTGTAAAAGGGCATGAATCACCGGCCAAAAGGGCTGCTTCGACACCCTGAAAGGGCAGGTTTCACAGAACAAAAGGGCAAGTTTCACAACACATAGTGTTGCTGACTGATGCGCCAATCCAAACAAGCCTTTCGAGAATGACGGCAAAACAAACCGACAAACAAACCGCCGGCAAGCGAATGATACCGGACGGAAGGTGGTTGGAACGGCGTGAAATGTAATAACAAACGTTCTCATGACTGATTGGGGTTAAACCCGGCCACCACCGTGCAGCCGGAGAATGCGACAACAGAATCGGCAGAAGAACAGAACAAAAGAAGTGAAGAAGTCGATTTATAGCGCATTATTTGGAGAATCAAAAAAAAACATATACCTTTGCATCCGCATTTTCGCATTACAAATTTCAAAGTATTATGTATTTAGATCAAGCAAAGAAAAAAGAAATCTTTGGACAATACGGAAAGTCTAACTCTGATACCGGCTCACCTGAAAGCCAGATAGCATTGTTCTCATACCGTATTTCCCATTTGACGGAGCACCTTAAGAAGCACCGTAAAGATCATAACACTGCACGTTCATTGACCAAATTGGTAGGTAAGCGTCGTTCTTTGCTCGATTATCTGTATGATAATGACATTGAGCGTTATCGTGCTATCATCAAGGCTCTTGGTTTGCGTCGATAAAACGCAACGTGCTATTTAGCTTAAGGAATGAAGTAGGAGGAAACAACTTTTGTTTTCTCCTACTTTTGTTTATTCTCCTTCTTTGAGTATCTCACGCAAAGGAACCATCACAAACTCACGTTCATGCATCAATGGATGTGGAATCGTCAGTTCGGGAGTTTGGATGTTGAGATGGTCAAACAACAAGATGTCTATGTCAATGCAGCGATCTTGGTAAACTTCATCGTGTGTCTTCTCCACTCGCCCCATCTCTTTTTCGATTTTTTGGGTAGCTCTTAACACCTCAAGCGGACTCATGGTGGTGCGACAACAGATGCAAGCATTGATGAAAGCATGGGGCGATGAGAATCCCCATGGCTGTGTTTCGTAGAGCGAAGACTGACGTTCTACGGGACCAATCAGTTCTGCTATTCTTACAATAGCCTGGCGAATGGCTCGCCGCCTGTCACCCAGATTGGCACCAAGTGCGAGGTAAACGATATGCTCTTTAGTCATTTTGCGCGTCTATGACAGCGATTAATCGTCCAAAATCAAGAGTGAATCGCCGTAACACCCAAACTTATAACCATGCTTCACGGCCAGGTTGTAGGCTTCCATCACCAGCTCATATCCACCAAACGCAGCTGTTTCTATGAGCAACGGCGACATACTGTGATAGAAATTGGCAATCATCGTATCTGCCAGACCAAAGTCGTATGGGGGGAAGATAAACTTGCTGGTCCAACCATCGTACTCTTTCAGCAAGCCGTCTGTACCGACAGCCGTTTCAGTAGCCTTGACAACGCTTGTCCCAACGGCACAAACACGATGCCCTTCTTGCTTTGCTTTGTTGACAATCTTACAGGCCTGTGCATCAATCTTCATCGGCTCAGAGTCCATCTTATGCTTCGTCAGGTCTTCCACCTCAATGTTATTGAACGCACTGAGGCCACAATGCAGGGTGATATAAGCAAAGTGAATGCCCTTGATCTCCATCCGTTTCATCATCTCTCGACTAACATGCAGACCAGTAGCGGCGGCTGTTACGGCTCCTTCATTCTTGGCGAAGATGGTTTGGAAATCTTCCATGTCGTGCGCATCGGCATGCGGAACCTCACGCTGGTTGAGGATATAACGAGGCAACGGTGCCTCACCGAGCGCAAAAAGTTCTCGCTTGAACTCCTCATGAGGACAGTCGTAAAGAAAACGAAGCGTTCGTCCACGACTCGTGGTGTTATCGATTACCTCAGCAACCATGGTTCCGCTTTCATCAAAGAACAACTTGTTACCAATGCGTATCTTACGCGCAGGCTCTACCAACACGTCCCACAGGCGCATTTCACGATTGAGCTCGCGTAAGAGAAAGACCTCTATCTTGGCATCCGTCTTTTCTTTTGTTCCGTACAAGCGAGCAGGAAATACCTTTGTGTCATTGAAGATGAACGTGTCACCTTCATCAAAATAGTCGAGTACATGACGGAACTCCAAGTACTGTCCCTCTACAGGTTTGCCCTTTTTGTTCTTCTGGAACATGTCAATGGTCTGCGACTTACGATGCAAGACCATCAATCGAGACTCGTCACGACGCGTCATTCGGGAGATATGCTTTTCTCCTGTGTCATCCACTATCTCATGGTAAACACTATGAGGATACAGAGCAACAAGCTCTTCCGGCAAATTGAATTTGAATTGTGATAGTTTCATTTATTGGTGTTTTTCGTCTATTTCTTGTTGATCCAACCACTCCTTGAAGTGGTCGAAGTTAATACTGTTTTCTACTTTGATAGCCCCCACTCGGGTCCGGCGCAGTGCTGTGAGGTATGCCCCACTGTCCAAAGCGCGTCCCAGGTCACGGGCCAGGGCCCTGATATACGTCCCTTTACCGCATACCACACGCAACTGGAGCAGCATGGTCGTTGAATCAAAATCCATCACCTCTATCTCGTCAATTCTGACGCTTTTCGGTTTGAGCACAACTTCCTCGCCTGCGCGACGCAAGTTGTATGAGCGTTCGCCGTCTACCTTGCACGCACTGAAGGTTGGTGGGGTTTGTTGAATATCGCCAACAAACTGTTTCAGTGCCTCATCGATACGCTCGCGTGTGATGTGTTCGGTTGGGAATGTCTGATTAACCTCGTGTTCTTTATCATAACTCGCAGTGGTTGCCCCCAACTGGAGCGTGCAGGTATATTCCTTATCATGTGCCTGCAACTGCTCAATTTGCTTGGTTGCTTTCCCCGTACACAACACCAAAACCCCCGTGGCTAATGGATCCAACGTGCCGGCATGACCTATTTTTATTCGTTTGATGCCCAACTTGCGAGATATGACATACCGCACATGGGCCAAAGCACCAAAACTGGTCATGCCATAAGGCTTGTCAATGGCAAATATTTCTCCTGTATAAAAGTTCACGGTGTGATTGCTTTTGAGTTTATGAGCTAATGAGTTTTTAAGTTGATGAGTTTGGGAGTTAATGAGTTGATGAGTTTGTAAGTATTTGAGTTTGTGAGTTGTTTTTTGTTTGCTTACGAGTGATGTACTCATCATGTATGAACTATCAACTCGTTAACTGGTTAACTCGTCAATTTATCGGCTAATCCACCATCGCCAACTGATGTCCCATCATCAACCAAATCAAGATGGCACCGCCGACAATGATACGATACACGCCAAAGGCTTTGAAGCCATACTTGGTGAGGAAAGCCACAAACCATTTCATGGCCAGCAACGCCACGACAAAGGCAACACCACTACCCAGCAGCAAAGTTGGCACATGCGCGGACAGGGCTTCCACACCTCCATTCTTGATTAACTTAAACACATCGAGACAGGTGGCGGCGAACATGGTGGGTACAGCCAAAAAGAACGAGAACTCAGCCGCACGTTTGCGCGTCAATCCTTGTGCCATTCCACCCACGATGGTGGCCATCGATCGCGAGACACCTGGTATCATGGCAATGCATTGGAACAGTCCTACCCGCAAAGCTCTCTTCTCTGTCAGCGGTGTTGACTCGCTTCCATGATTGAACAAGCGGTCGCAAAACAACATGAAAACACCACCAATCACCAACATCACCGCAACCACCACAACGCTTCCCAACATCTTTTCAATCAGATGGTTAGCCAGCAATCCGATGACAGCTGCTGGTATAAAGGCCACTAACAGCTTCCAGTAAAAGTCCCATTTGTGCAAGAAAGCTCTGACCGGCGTACTTCCTGCCGGTGCCAGTGTGTGGTCGAGCCGGAAGAATCGCTTCCAATAGAGCGTCACAACCGACAGGATGGCACCAAACTGAATGATGACAATGAAGGCGTTGATAAACGGATCGTTGGCCTCCATGCCCAACAAGTCGCGCGTGATAATCATGTGTCCCGTAGAAGACACGGGCAAAAATTCTGTCAACCCCTCAACGATTGCCAGAATGATGGTTTCTATAATGCTCATTTATTCTTCAATATGCTGATCCTTGGGTCTACGAACAATGGCATAAATCATTGACACAAAGCCAATGAAACATACCACCGGAGCCACCTTGATGCGGCGAACGCTGAAGATGTCCGGATTGTATGCTGTTTCAGTAGAGCCACCTCCACTCATCAGGAGGAAGCCAATGATGACAATCATCATACCAACGGCCAACAATATGAAGTTGACCTTGTCGAATGCGAAGTTTCTTCTATCCATCTTATTGATTGATTTTCGCATGCACTAAGATGTTCTTTATCCTGTACATAACGATATTATTGCGAGTTTACTTAATTAGATATTATATAATTCACCAGCCTTCATCCGCAAAAACTTGTTCACGGAAATATGTGCACAGATGGCCGTAATGATGATGCCGAACAAGAACACCACTGCCGCTGTGACGGCCATGTCACGCCATGTCACAACGCTCAAGATGTCAGGTTCAGAGACATACAAGCCATAGATACATGCAGCCAGCACGGTATTGGCTATCAAACCGGCTATCAAACCAATCCATATAGCACGGTTGACAAACGGCCGGCGGATAAAGCCCCATGAGGCACCCACGAGTTTCATGGTGTGTATGGAGAAGCGCCGTGCGTAGATGTCCAGCCGAACGGTATTATTAATCAGGGAAAATGATACGATGGTGAGCAGAATGGCCAACACCAACATCACCAAACCCGTCTTTGCCAGGTTGCGGTTGACGCTGCCTATCAACTCTTTCTGGTAATTAATCTGATTGACTTTTGGATATTTCTTCAATTCGTCGGTAATCCATTTCAACGAATCATTATTGGCATAATTCGACCTGAGTGTCACCTCGATGGAGGCAGGACAGGGGTTCTCACCATCTGTAAACTCGGAAGGGTCGCTTCCCATGGCCGCCGTAATCTCCTTGAGGGCCTGCTCTTTACTGATGTAATCCAGGCGTTTGATATAAGGTCGCTTCTTGATGTTGGCACAAATCTTCTGAGCTTCCGGATTTGTCATGTCATTTTCCAAAATCAGCTGCACCACCAAATTCTCCTTGACATACGAAGAAAGATTCCTGCCGGTAAGCGTTGAAAACACAACCAATCCCAACAAAATAAGCACCAAGGCTGTGCTAATACAAAGAGTAATGGCCTGTAGTCCACGATGACTACTGGTTCTATTTCGTTTTTTTCCCATTCCGATACGGATATAATACACCAAATTTGTTGCAAAGGAACAAAAAAAACAGCGATATAGCAACGGTTTAACGACAATTAACGTCCATTCCAAACGGGGCTTTCATTTACGAATGAAGCATTGCGATTTTTAGGTCAAACGACTCGTTTTTCAGTGATATGTCCACTGTCGCAACGTCATTTTAACACAAATGCAGGCGTTTTTTCAGCCAACTTGGTCATGGCGTTGAAAATATGCGAATTATGAAATAACTTTGTTAATAATTTGAAGATTAACGTATTATATATTTTTTGAACTAAAAACGCCAACAAAAAGTTATGTGTTTGGAGCAAAAATCGCTTCTATTAGATGCCAATTGAGAGGAAAAAGCATGCAAGTTGAAGGGAAAAAGCATGATGATTGATAGGCAAAAGCATATCAATTGAGCGACAAAAGCATGAAAATTGGCAATTTGTACGGTGTGAATGTGCTACAAATTGATTATTTCAGGGTTTATATGAGCTGTTTCTCAATTTTATTTTGTCAAAGAAAAAGAATATATTTAACAAATAAAAGGTTTATTAACATAAGTGAGTGCCGTTGTCAGTTGTACCTCCACACATTGTGGTTCATGGTTGGTTTTTGCATCAAATTTGTTGTGAAAACATTGATTTTAGACAACAAACTACCTTTCTTTAATAAAAGAGCCATGTTTATGTCAGCAGGAAGGTCTACAATGGTTTTATCACTTTGCATCAATCATGAACGTTGCTGATTAACAACTTGCGAGGCATCGAATGGTTGCTTAGTTACGTTGTTCATCGATAGAAACAAGAAATGCACATCAGTTATCTTTTTCCCCTAACTTGTTATAAAGAAGAGGATAGAGATAAATGATGTGCATTTTAATGAAGGATTACTCGGTTTTCGCATTGTCATCCTTCACATTATCATCAGTAATTAACTGTTTGCTGTGCTTTGCTATTCAGTGATTTTTACCAGATAAGGATAGAAAAGATCAAGGGCACTACCCGCCAAGTTTGCACTCTTGGGCGGAGTTGTTTTTTTCTTGAATGCGCCAATAACCATTGCTTGCATTTCCTCACCATTGATGATTGCGGTCAGCGGTGCCGTAGTGCCGTCGGACTCTGAATAAGAGAAGGGAGCCAAAGAAACAGCCTTGCTGTTGCTTACGGTCCAATATTTCTCAGACTCATAATAGGTATACAAGTATAAACTTTGCATTTCACCAAGATACTGGCAAGAAGGAATTGATAATGTCGCGGTTTCTGAATCGAAATCAACATTCAATTTCTCAGTAAACAAGCCCGGGAACTCCATGTATCCCTTTGTAATTTTAACGTTGACCGCACCCTTTTGTGTCTTATTTGCATCCTTATAGAACACCAGATGATACATACCAACAATATCCTTATCAAAATCACACTGCGTGATTTTAATAGAGTCTACGATGGTTGAACCAGCTTGATACTTGATGTAGCCCTGCCGCATGTGTCCTGTGTCGTTCTTCGTGAGGTCTATGGACACCTCTCCGTCTTTCAACGAACAAGTAATCCAATCTGCCATACTGGTGAGCTTAACGTCCACATTATGTTTCAGTGCGAGACTGAATGAGCGTTTAGCATCATTGAAAGCCATGGCATTGCCTCCCTCCATGGCGAAGATGATGCCCGTTTGCTGCACGGTTACCTTTGTAAAATCGTCACCCGAATAAATCTTCAGAACCGATGATCGACCTAAGGCTCCAGCGTTTTCCTCCACCTTGACGGTCACCACATCGCCACTGACAGTTGCCGTACACCATGGGTGCTCCGACTCTACTTTCGTGATTCCATGAGGAGCCACTACCTTGACATGCCCCGTAGACGGAGCTGCCTGGAACAACACCGAGCAACTGTCTACCCGAATAGTAGATTATTTTGCATAAGGGTTGTCCACTTCGTCCCTGCTACAGGCCACGAAGCCTATAAGAAGAAAGAAGACTCCTAATATTCCATGTATTCTTTTCATACGTTTTCTCCTTTACTGTTTAATCATTTTTGTTACATACGGGATTTGATGACTCTTTCTCGTTGTCCCTACAAGATACTTGGAGCCTTTGTATTCGCCTGCACTTCCGCCTGTCGGCTTCAATGTCCACATGATGTACGAGTCGATGACATATTCCGTCAACCCATTGCTCACCCATTTATAGACAGGATGCGCCTCGTCACCATTCCATGATGTCTTCATGCCAGCGTCGGTGTTCCATGTCAGAGTTCCACCACCATCCAATGCCCACGCACACATGAAAACGATGTTTCCACCTTCCTCTCCTACAGGTTGTGAGTTCCAGAATAGCGTACCAGTGGCCTTGTTGTAAATAAGTACAACAGGGGTTTCGGGTGAATTAGCAAAGAAATTGGTCATGTAGTAGCAACCCTTTTCCTTGTCAGGCGTGAGTTTGACTGTCAGCTCTTTAGTTTCGTCGTAAACCAACTTGTAGGTACCCTCATATTCACTGAACTTGCGGAAACCTTCTGGAAGCACCCCTTTCAATGTGAAGGTCTTTCCACCCTCTCCCGCACTCGTCAGTGTGCCCTCATCATAGTCGAACGTGAGCTCCGAGAGCTCGACACCGTTCACCGTGATAGGCTGATAGAAGCGAATACCCTTGTTGGTGTAAACAAATGCTACTTCCATTTCCTCGGACGCTTTGTTCGTGGTATCTGGATTGACATAAAATTGGTTATTATTCAAATCAAACTCTACCCCGACTTTTTTACCGCCAATACTGCCACCATAGGTTCCAAAGATGAAATCAGCTTGTACGGCATTCACGCCCTTGACATATTCCTCGGCGGGCATGGTGAGGCGGCGCAGGAAGCAAGTGTTGCCCGAACGAGCGCCATGAAGTTTGATGACATCAACGCCCACGCTATCAATAAGGTACTCAATGTCACCTCCATAGGCCTGATAGCGGTCACTGGTTCCTTCGGCCAGGATGTGAAGCAATTTGTTACCTGTGTCAAAGATAATGCCGGGGCCACCCTCACTGGTCATTTTGTAATAGGATGTTTCCGAAACGGCTGGATCGCCGGTCATCTCGCTTCGTATGGTTGCCTGTAGGCTGTCAAATTTTACCGTAAAGACAAAGCCACCATTCTCCTGATCTTTGTCCCTGAGCCCTGGATAAACCTCAAACACCCATCCATGCTCCGATTTCATCAGTGCTTGTCGCGTTGAATTCAACAAATTGTTGACGCGTTTGGATGATGGCACATCAAAATATTCGTCCTGTTCCGGATTGCAGGCCACTACCGCCAACAATGCGGGAAGCAGGAACAGCAGATATGCGAAATATTTATTTTTTTTCATAATAGTCTCCTCTCGTTATTTTACTGTCAAATCCAACAAGTCGACCTTTCCGTCAACAACTTCAGCCTCACGCCTGAGTACGATCTTTCGCAACTCATCCATATCGATTCCCCATGCCTTTTGCATATAGTCTTTCACGATAGAGAGTTTCGATGCAATCAGTCCGGCTCCTTCTTCGCCAGCCTTTTCCATCAATGCGTCCCACTGCTCAGCGGTATTGGTTACATAGATGGATACCATTTCGGCAAAATCCTCACCATGAGAATGCTGTGCATAGGAAGAGATGAAGCCATGCTCCAGGCAATAGGTACTTCCATCGTATGGAGGGTCACTCCATTCACCTGCCACATAGCCTGTGGAGGTAATCAGCTGGTAGTCGGCTGGATAATCTTTTGTCTGGTTAAGAATATGCGTGAACTCATGGTAGACCGTCTTCAGATAATAATGATTCAGCGAAGACACACTTCCAAGGTTCTCGTCTAAATGATTCACACCTGCCAGGAAAACCTTCTTGCCTCCCTCGGCAGTACCCAGCACAAACGTGCCGTTGTTCTTGAACTCCCAGTTCCCAACCAGATAAATTTGCTTGGGAAAGTTACTGCGAGTGAAGTTGATGCCGGCTGCCTCGTCAAAGGCTTCAAGCACAGCGTACTTGATGACGTGAGCCAGCTTCACCGACTGCTCATAGTTGGCAGGAATCAGATAGTAGTCATGGTCTGACTCAATATCTTGAAAGCGATATTTCAAATCAATGTTGTAGGTATTGATAAAATTAGCCTTCAACCAATAGTCAAACTCCGTGTAGTCAACGTCGTCGACGGTGATGATGCTTTCGTCGCTTAGTTCATCTTCGGAACACGACGTAAAAGCGGTCACACTTAGCAACAACGCCAGACTGTATATTGATAATTTCTTCACATTCATAATGATACTCTTGAAAATTATTTATTAGTTGTTTTTCTCGGATTAGGCTTTACACCTGCATCAATTACCTTGGATGGCAACTGGAGTGCCCGCCTGTCATCGTCCTTAGAAAGGAAATCTGTCTTCTCCTCGGGCTCACCTGCCATAGATATTTTGCGGCGCGGATATTCTATACCGTAACGCTTGATGTCGAACCAACGGATGCCTTGATGAATGGTTTCCAATCGGCGGAAGCCAAGCACACACTGCAACATAGCTTCCTGCGTGCTGCCTTCTTTATCGATTGTGAAAGCAGGGTGCAAATGCTTCTTGATGGTCGAGGCCAATGGACTTTCCTTGTCATCATAACTGTACTTCGCCTTATTATAGAATTCCTCAATCTCTTTGGGCGTGAGCACCATCTTCGACTTAGTGGCATTCTGCATCCACAGGGTCAAATCGGCTGCCGCCTGGTCAAACTTTTTGGTCATAATGTAGGCCTCAGCACGATTCAACAGACACTCGTCTGTGGTGAGCAAAGTAAATATAGACTTGTTGTAACCTATACCTGCCACAGGGTCAGTGTACTCAAACAAAGCAGGTACACGCCAGTAGACCACGAAACTATAGCCTGTTCCCGGATAGGTGTGAGGAGCGTCGTAGAGCCTCGTGCTGCCACCCCAGATGTTTTGGGCTCCGCCAAGTTCATTGGTAGAGATATAGGTGCCATGCGCGTACTTCTTCCAAGTTTTGTATGGTCCGTACGCTAACCCGCCTTTTGAAAATCCCGTAGCCAACAAAAGATTGCAATTCAGTTCTGATGATACATAATGTTGTGAACGTACATCAAATTTAGAGGGCAGCTTAGCCGCATTTGCCCAGTCTCTGAGCAACGATGCTGGATTACCTCCCAAGCACTTGTTGGCATACTCAATGGCCTTGTCCCATTTTTCATAATATAGATAGAAACGTGCAGCAAACGCATAAGCGGCACCCACATTAAAATGATACTTAGGCACACTGAGATGACTGTCGCCAACCAGCGGAAGGGCTTTCTGGATGTCCGCATCTATCGACTTGTACACATCGGCAACCGTTCCCCTTTCAGGAACCTGGCCAATCAGCGATCCCGTTTCATACATCAGTGGGATACCCAAATCCTTGTCGGATGTGGCTGCGTTGTAGTTTTTGCAGAAGATGTTCACCAGCATGAAATGTCCGTATGCTCGAACCATCAATGCCTCGCCCATGCTCTCACGCAACAAAGTGGTAGTTGGACCTCCCAGCTTGTCAATAGCATCGAGTGCGTTGTTGGCCGTGGTAATAGCATTGTAGGCATTCTCCCAGTAGTTCTCGGGCGACTCATTGTTGTTCTCCGTGGGATCTTTCCAAGCATAGAACTCATCAACGAACCGGTCTGTATAGGTATTGGGATACTCGTCGACATTGTCAGACATCAGTTCCGTAAAGATCTGATAGGTGTGGGTAGGATAGGCCGAAACGAGCAGGTCCTTTACCTTCACCTCATCGTCCACAATAGTACGGTTATCGGGCATCACGTCCAAGAAATTATCGCATCCTGTGAGTGCTGCAACACCCAAAGCCAGGATAAACGTATGGTATATAGATCTCATTGTTCTCATATCGATAAATGTTTTTAAATTCCTAATCGCAAAGTAAGTGTAAACTGTTTCGGAACGGGAACGGCAACACCACCCGTATTGAAGAACTCGGGATCTTGTCCGTTGAGTTTCTTGTCAGCATAAATCAAGAAGAGGTTCGTAGCCTGCAACTTCAGGGAAAGGTTGTTCAAACCGATAGCACCGTACAGGGACTTAGGGAAATCATATCCCAAAGATATCTCTTTCATACGGATGAAGTCGCCCTTGGCGATACGCGCCGTAGAGAAATTATAGGAGTTGTAGGCAATACGCAGGTCGGTGTCGTTCCAGTTCTGCCGCTGTGTGGCAATCGCTGGGATGTCTGTTATTTTCTCCTCTCCTGCCGTCATCCACCGGTTCTTGAACTCTTTTGGGGTTGAAGTCAGGTCATTATAATATGCCTTGAACACAGGATCCAACCTTACCACGTTTCCAAAAGAATAGGTAATGAATACATTCATGCTCAGTCCCTTATATCGGAATATATTTCCCAATGAGCCAGTGGTGGTGGGATCTGTAGGTCCTTCGTATTTCAAGAAGTCAAGCTGCTCTTTCTTACTGTCTTGGAAATAGATGCCCGACACGGTGGTTGTACCATCCCAATTTGTGAACGTGGGAAGTCCCTCGCCATTCAATCCTGCAAACGGAACGGAGAACAGAGCCCTGACGGGATAGCCCTCGCGTGCGAAACCGCCTCCACTCACCAGGTCGATGACACGTGTAGAGGTTTCCAAATCAGTCACCTCATTGTGTACGTACGAGTAGATGAGACTGGTTGCCCACGAGAAGTCTTTCGTCTTGATGTTCGTGGTGCTCAAGCTTATCTCCAGACCATTTGATTCCATCGAGGCGATATTTCCATATTTACGTACAAAGCCATCGGTACCTGCCGTAGTGGCAAGCCCAATCAAACCGTAATTGTCACGCGAATACACGTCGACTGCAAAATTGATTCGGTTTGACAAGAAGCCTGCCTCCAAGCCAAAGTTCCATTCCTTCTTCTTCTCATAGGTAAGATTGGGGTTGGCCGCATCGTCTATATACAGTCCCGACTCGCTGTCCTTGGTGATGTATCTCCACGGTGTGAAACTGCCGATGACGGCCTGTGCATTGGTTACCGAGGGGCGGTCTGCCGTCAGTGAATAAGATGCTTTCAAAGTGAGGTGGCTTAATGCCGGCCTAAGTTTCTCAAACCAAGGTTCTTCGTGTGCGTTCCAAGCCCCAGAGATGTTCCACGTTGGGAGCCATCGTGCCTGTCTCGACATACCCAGTCCGTTGGTACCTTCGTATCGATAGGTTCCATTCAGCGTATAGCGTCCTTTCCATGAATAGGTGGCGTTTGCAAAGAAAGCGGCACTGCGCACATGCGTGTTACGCAGCGAATAGTAGTCGGCGCCTTCTTCCTTGCTCTTCTTGAATACCTGATAGGCATAGTTTGGGATTTCACCCATTTGGTACTGCATGCCCCATCCTCGGAACCATGTCTTGTGGCGGTCATAGCTATTGGTTTCCAATCCCCCATACAGGTTCACGATGTGATCCTCGGCAAAGACATTGTTGTAGGCCGCGGTGGCACGGAAGTCGAATCCAAACATACGGTTGTCGGTGCGTTCCATGATACCGCCATAAGGCATCACCGTCACGGGCAACGCCGTGAGGTTCTCGGGATCTCTGTACAAGAACGGATTCTTGTCACGGATGGTCGCCGTACCCATGGCCCGGTAAGCCATGGCCTGGTTCGAGGCATCAAGTATGTTGTGCTCGTTTGAGGTCGCATCGTACTTCACCGCTCCCAGCACTGTGAGTTCAACGGGGGTGATGGGCTTGTAGGTCAAACGGCCTTGAACACGGAAGTTGATGACATTTAGGTCAAGATAATTGTTCTCCAGCTCGTGCATGATGTTGAACGGCGCGTAGTTGCGGGTATAGAATGTATTTGCATCCAATGCGCGCGAAGTGTTCAGTGCGTACGAGTAGGGGTTGATATCGAAGTCGCGCTTCACCTCACCCATCACGGCATCCACCGATGAACTCAGGGTTCCCGGTGCGCGCTGCTTACGATAGGAGGCATTGGCTATCAAATTGAAGTTCACCTTTCTCATGAGGTCGAACGAAGAATTAACATTGGCCGTGTAGCGTTGCACCTTGCTCTGCTCTGTCCAGCCCGGGTCAAACATGGCACTCACCGAGGCGTACGTCTGCGATTTGTCCGTTCCCGAAGAAATGCTGACCGAATGGTTGTGCATGATATTGGTAGAGAACAGCTTGGCAAACCAGTCGGTGTTGCGATACTCTGCCTCTCGAAGATATTCGGCAATGGCCTTCGGAGTGTTCTCCAAAGCAAACTGCCCTGTCCGCACGTCATATTGGCTCAGCATCTGGTACATTTTTCCATAGACACCCGAGTCGGAGGCGTTGGAAGTTCCTGCATAAGGAAGATATCCCTTGAGGAACAACTCCTGGTACACGGCCATCTGGTCCTGCGAGTTCATGATGTTGAACTCGGCATACGAGGGTACCAGTCTCATGGTGTACTCGCCACTATAATTAATGTGTGCCTGCCCTGCTTTTCCTTTCTTGGTGGTAACGACAATCACGCCAGCCATGGCGCGTGCACCATAAATAGAGGTGGCCGAACCGTCTTTCAAGATTTGGAAACTCTCAATGTCATCGGCGTTCAGTCCAGCGATGGCCGAAGAGATCAGCGTATTGGCATCACCCGAGGAGAGCTGGTCAGCACTGACATTCTCTACATCCTCCATGATGACACCATCCACCACCCACAGTGGTTTGCTGCTACCATATATAGAGGTGGCACCACGTACACGAATCTTGGGCGCGGTACCAAAGGTTCCCGTCACGTTTTGTACGGAGACACCTGCCGCGCGACCCTCTAACGATCGGCTGATATCGGCCATGCCGTCTATCTT
This sequence comes from Prevotellaceae bacterium, assembly GCA_028726625.1. GTDB lineage: Bacteria > Bacteroidota > Bacteroidia > Bacteroidales > Bacteroidaceae > Prevotella. Next base: position 16,190 of record JAQYPT010000009.1, read on the forward strand.
CGCATCCTCGGCATTCAGTTTGGTGGAGGCACCGGTAAAAAGGCGTTTGTCAATCTTCTGCATACCAGTCACCACTACTTCCTCTACTTTCTGCGCATCCGACTGCAACACAATCTTCATGTTTTGCGTACCGCGCAGGGTTTGTGTTTTCATTCCTATGTACGTCACCGTAATCATTGGATTTTTCTTGGTAGCGGTAAGCGAGAACTTACCTTCTACGTTTGTTACCACGCCCGTCTTTGTTCCGACAATCATAACAGATGCTCCAATCACTGGTTGGCCATCATCCGCAGAGGTGACCGTACCATTAATCAGCGTCTGAGCATTTGCCACTCCTATACAGAGAAACAAATCCACAAGCAAAATCGTTAATTTTTGTTTCATATTTTTCAAGTTAAGTTTACTCCCATTTTAATCATTATTGAATATTTTATTCTATCCCATGCTGAGAAATTATAAATTAAAAGTAAAAACATCATAAATAATAACAAACGAAATTTCAATCTGCTAAATATATTTGGCAAATATAAGTAAAAAAACCTGTAATCGCAAGTTGTATTAAAAGCATAACACTGTTTTTAACTTTCTTTTACAATTTAGGCTTCTTTAGCCATTATTTATCGGTAAAAATCAATTGCTATTGTTTGCATCAATCGAGATGTAAGCGCAACAGCGCACAAATTGTTTCCTAAGATGTAAAATATCTTTCTTTTTGTTGAACAAGGGAAATCATTTTCAACAAAAGAAATAGCTTTGTTACTTTAAAAAACAAAACTGTACATCAAGTGCTTGAAAAACATCACAACCCAAACAACTGATGATCCACAAAACGACTCGACCCAGCTGATTAGTAATTTTCTAAAACGTGATTTTGTCAAGAAAACCAACCGTTTTTTAACACTTCAAGCATGCTCCTTCCAGAAGAAGGAAAGGGAGATTCAGACGTAGTGACGAGAGTTTTGACGGTTTGTTCATGCCCTTTTACGGCCAATCTCCATGCTTTTTCCACGCTCAAACGCACTTTTGGTCGAAAATAGCCATGCCATTGAGTGATTAAAGCAAAGGGTTTGAGGAGCAAAAGCTATGCTATTGGAAGGTAAAAGCATAGCTATTGAAAGTAAGAAGCCTTGACAAAATGCGACAACCCTCTGAACAAAAACGCCTTACAAACATGCGAAATCCCTGCCGTATTTGCGAGCAAAGGGGCATGAGGCTGCGAATTCGCGAGTTATGGACAGGGCTTTGTTAAGAAAATTTCGCATTGCTCGCAGGGTCACGGCTTGCACAAAACAACCTTTTCATTGTCATAATGAGAACAATATTTGTACAACTCGCTTTTTTTGTTTTCCTTTGTATCTGACAATCGGCGCGCATGGTGCCACACCATCAGGGGCCGACGTAGCATGAAACAGCGCAACACAATATTGACAATCACCGGTTCTGACGGTTCTGGGGGAGCCGGAATCCAGGCCGACATCAAGGTCATCACGTCCTTGGGCGGATATGCCGTGTCGGCCATCACGTCAATCACCATGCAGAACACGCTTGGCATTCAGCGCTTTTACGACATCCCGGGCGATGTAGTGGCCGAGCAGGTGGAAGCGCTTGTCGACGACATCAAGCCCTCGGTGGTGAAAGTTGGCATGGTTCGCAACGTGAAGACGCTGGATAACATAGTGAGCATTTTGGCGAAACGCCGTCCGCCGCAACTCATCTACGACCCGGTGGTAACGTCGAGCCAAGGCGACCTGCTGATGCCGTCAGAGATGATTGACAGCGTCAAGACCAAGCTGCTGCCGCTTTGCTCGCTGGTTATCCTGAAGCAAAACGACGCAGCATACCTACTGAACAGTCAGCTCAAGACCCACGAAGACGTCGTCAACGGCATGAGAAAGCTGTTGGACATGGGGTGCCGGGCCGTGCTGTTGCACAGCGGCGATGACCACGATTTCATCGCATGGCAGCAAGATGGCGACATACATGTGGAGCCATCGCCCACCCTTTGGCAAACCAACGCACACGGATTGGGCAGCAACCTGACCTCGGCCATCGCCTATTTTCTGGGCGAAACGGATGATTTCAGAGAGGCCATCAGTAGAGGCAACGCTTACATTCATCAGCAGATGAGCGAGATGGGCGAACTGAAGGGACGGGGAAGCGAGCTGCTCAACGCCTTCATGAAAGCCGTATCAACGCATTATGCCACCAACAACGACGTGCGGTTCTATGCCGACATGCTGAACGTGAGTCCCCGTTACCTGGGACAGGTGACCAAACGCATCGTGCAGAAAACGCCGAAGACCCTCATCGACGAACACGTTTTTCACGAAAGCAAGTTCCTATTGGACACCACCAGCAACACCGTTCAAGAGATAGCGTATGCACTGGGATTCAACTCACAGTCGCATTTCACGAAGTTTTTCAAGAAGATGGGAAACTCAACACCAAGTATTTACCGACAAAAACAAATAAAATGAAAACAACTGAAAGACAAACACTGAATCGTAATTTAGCACAAATGCTCAAGGGAGGCGTCATCATGGACGTTACAACACCCGAGCAAGCACGTATCGCAGAACAAGCCGGAGCCTGTGCGGTGATGGCTCTCGAGCGCATACCGGCCGACATTCGTGCGGCAGGTGGCGTTTCGCGCATGAGCGACCCACACATGATCAAGGGCATTCAGCAGGCCGTAAGCATTCCGGTGATGGCCAAATGCCGTATCGGACACTTCGTTGAAGCTCAGATTCTGCAGGCCATTGAGATTGATTACATCGACGAGAGCGAGGTACTCTCGCCCGCAGACAATGTATATCACATTGATAAGACCAAGTTTGAAGTACCTTTTGTCTGCGGTGCAAAGAACCTTGGTGAGGCGCTCAGACGCATCGCTGAAGGCGCAACCATGATTAGAACCAAGGGAGAACCGGGTACGGGCGACGTGGTTCAGGCTGTGACGCACATGCGCATGATGCAGGCTGAAATCAGAAGACTTACTTCAATGGCTGAAGACGAGCTGTACGAGGCTGCCAAACAATTGCAGGTTCCCTACGAATTGGTACAGTATGTACACGAAAACGGCAAGCTGCCTGTGGTGAACTTTGCCGCCGGTGGTGTGGCAACTCCTGCCGATGCAGCCCTGATGATGCAACTCGGAGCTGAAGGAGTGTTCGTGGGTTCGGGCATATTCAAATCGGGCAATCCTGCCAAGCGCGCAGCTGCCATCGTACAGGCAGTGACCAACTACAACGATGCGAAGCGGTTGGCCGAACTGTCAGAAGACCTTGGTGAAGCCATGGTGGGCATCAACGAACACGAGATTGAAGTGCTGATGGCAGAAAGAGGAAAGTAAACAGATGAAAATAGCTATATTGGCATTACAAGGAGCATTCGTCGAACACGAACGAATGCTCCGTTCTTTGGGCGTAGAAACGTTTGAAGTGAGGAACAAAGACGACTGGCAACAGCCGAAAGACGGTCTGATTATTCCCGGTGGAGAGAGCACCACGATGGTGAAATTGCTGCATGACCTTGATTTGCTGACATCCATACAGCGCGAAATCCGTGAGGGATTGCCGGTGTTTGGCACTTGTGCAGGACTTATCTTGTTGGCTAAACAAGAAAATGGGCAAGTGACTTCACGCATTTCCACGATGGATATTGACGTTTGCCGCAACGCTTATGGCAGACAGTTGGGCAGTTTTCGTACCGTATCATCATTCAAAGGCATTGAAAACGACATCCCCATGACCTTCATCCGTGCCCCTTACATCAATCAAGTATATGGCGAGGCCGAGGCGTTGGCAACGGTCAACGGACACATTGTAGCCGCTCGGCAAGGTCATCAGCTGGTCACAGCCTTCCATCCCGAGCTTGATGAGGACGTAAGCATTCACAAGTATTTTGTTGACAGCATTAAAAAAAGATAGGAAAGCTTTTGTGCCAACCTATCCTATTCGTTATATAAATGTGTTCGATACGAACTAAAGTTTACCGATGATTCCTGCTTTTGTAGCCTGAATGAACCGTATGATGTTTTCAATTTCAGGACTGCCGGGAACTTGTTCCTTTACTTGCAGCACCGCATCGAACACACTTGTTTGGCCATGGAATATCAGGCGGTAAGCATTGGCTATGTGATTCTGAACCTTTTCTGTGATGCCATACGTTTCCAACATGGTCTTATTGGGACCTCCATAGCTTACTGGCACACCGCCGGCAATGATGTATGGCGGCACGTCTTTATAGAACGTGGTACCGGCTTGTATCATGGCGTAATCGCCAACGCGCGTGTTCGCATTCTCGATAACACTTGAACTGAAAATCACTCCATTGCCAATTTCACAGTCACCGGCAATCTTTGTTCCATATCCAAACACACATTGATTACCCACTTTGGTGTCATGTGAGATGTGAGTTCCTTCCATCAAGAAGTTGTCATGGCCGATTACGGTCTGTCCTCCCGCATGGGTTGCCCGATTGATGACAACATTTTCACGAATGATGTTGTTGTTTCCGATAATCAATTCGGTGTCTTCTCCTTTGAATTCAAAGTCCTGTGGAAGGGCTCCCATCACCGAACATTGATGCACGGTGTTGTTGCTTCCCAGGCGAGTTCCCTTCAAAATGCTGACAAAGGGATAAATCACACAGTTGTCTCCTATCACAACATCTTCTTCGATATATACGAAAGGGAAGATTTTACAATTGCTTCCAATCTTCGCTTTGGGTGATATTTCCGCTTTCTCACTGATATCGTATGCCATAATTTTTAGTTTTTTAGTTTTTAGTTTTTTAGCTGATGAGTTGGTACATCATGCGGGTCGAACCTTATCTCATAGGACTATTTTGCCTGATTGGTCCTACCTTATCAACTTATCAACCATCCTACCCTATTCTTTCACGCCGCCGCCGAGGGCCTGATAGAGGTTTACAACAGCCTGCATCTTGTGAAAATCGTCCGTAATCTTAGCCATCTGCGCATTGAGAAGGGTTTGCTGAGCAGTAATTACCTCAAGGTATGTACTGCTCGACTGACTTAAAAGAAGCTTGGTATCCTCCACATTTTGTTGCAGAGTTTGTATTTGTTTAGCCTCAATCTTGCTCTTTTCATCCGACGAATGGTAAAGAACAAGTGCGTTACTCACTTCATTTCCAGCCTTCAATATACTGTTCTGCCATGTGTTGTATGCCTTTTCATATTGCGCTTCAGCAACGCGTAGCCCTGCAATAATCTTTCCCTTTTGGAAAATAGGCTGCACCAAACTGCCGACAGCCGACAGCATCCATTTGCCTGGATTGATGACTGCAGCACCCGCACTGTTGGTAAACATGCCGGTAGGAGCTATCGTCAGACTTGGATAAAAACGGCTTCGAGCGGTTTCTACGCCATAGAAACATTCGGCTAATTGCATCTCAGCCGCATGAACGTCGGGACGATTGGCCAGCAACTGGATGCCGATGCCGGTAGATAAGTTGGTGGGCAGAGCCTGATTCTCAAGTTTTCCGCGCGAAATACTCTGTGCCGGTTGTCCCATCAAGAGCGACAAAGCGTTCTCTGTCTCACGTATCTGGCGCACCAAATCGGTCTTTTTGGCCTCCACAGCATAGTAATTTGCTTCGGCACTCTGCACACCTGTCGACCGAATACCACGTCCAAGATCCTTCAATACCTTCATCTTGTCCCACGTTTCCTTGGTCAATTCGTGCATATTGTTGACGATTTCGAGCTGCTTGTCGAGCATCAAAAGGGTATAATACATATTCGCAACCCCGCTGATGATATTGGTTTTGACCAACGTCTGATAGTCCTTTGTGGCCAATAATGCTACCTGTGCGGCACGTTTTTGACTGAGTAAATTGCCAAACAGGTCAACATTCCAGCTGGCAGCAACGGGTAATTGATAAGTTGAAACGGCCTTTCCGCCATCCCAAGAAGCGATGGTTCCCTGGGGAGCAAAGGTGAAAGAAGGCAGAAAAGACAACCTGGCTGCCTTCAATTGTGCCTCAGCCATCTTCACGTTCAGCGCAGCATTCAGAAGATCAACATTGTTGGTCAACGCCCTTTCTATGTGCGTTTGCAATTGTGGATCGGTAAACACACTGCGCCAAGGCATGTTACCAAAGCTCGTTGTGTCCGTCACAACCAACGTATCTGACATCGAGAGGGAATCGCGAACGATGCCCTTGGTGTTCACATTGGGGCGTTGGTACGTTCCATAGAGGCTCTTGCAGCTGGTCAACGCCAATGCTGCAAGTCCCATAATCATTATATTTTGTATTTTCATCACTATTCCTTATTATACTCATCTACTGTGATTCCTACTGGGCGACGCGCGTATTGCTGCAGTTCAGCCTCTGCTTCAGAATTCTCTTCATCATCAAACTTAATCGGTGTGAACCTCTCCTGCAATGCCTGGAAGATGACAAACAAACCCGGAACAACAAACAACTGACAGAGCGTACCAATCAACATACCTCCTACAGCGGCCGCACCCAGCGTTTGATTACCATTCTTTCCCACGCCCATGGCAAACATCATGGGCAACAAACCGATGACCATGGCCAACGAAGTCATCAAGATGGGTCGCAAACGAGCACCCGATCCGAGAATGGCAGACCATGTGATAGCCATACCGGTGCGCCTTCTTTCAAGTGCGAACTGCACAATCAGAATGGCATTCTTGGCCAACAAACCAATCAACATAATCAGAGAAATCTGCATATAGATGTCATTGTTGTGTCCAAACAACTGCGTGAAGAGGAAAGCACCCGCCAATCCAAACGGTATAGAGAGGATAACTGCGAAGGGCAACAGGTAACTTTCGTACTGCGCTGCCAATATCAAATACACGAATAAGAAACACAATACAAATATTATGCCAGTGACGTTGCTCGATTCACTCTCTGACCTTGACAAGCCAGAGAAGTCGTATCCATAGCCTTGAGGCAAGTCTGTCGCGGCAACTTCCTTGATGGCTTGAATGGCTTCACCTGTGGAATAACCGCTATTCAGCGTTACCTGTACGTTGATACTCGTAAACATGTTGAACCGATTGATGTTTGATGGGCCGAAAACACGCTTCATCGAAATGAAACTTTGCACGGGTGCCATACCGCCAGGGGTACGAACATAGATGTCATTCAGACCCTCTGGACGCTCACGACTGGACACATCACCCTGAATCATAACACGATACAGCTTGCCGTATGCATTGAAGTTAGAGGCGTACATGCCACCGTAATACCCCTGAAGCGTACTCAAGACGGTGGCAGGAGATATGCCTGCCTGCTTACATTTAGCCACATCCACATCAATCAGATACTGAGGATAGTTTGGATTGTACGAGGTCATGGCCATTTGTATCTCCGGACGCTTGTTCAATTCGGCCAAATAAGCCTTGGTTACTTGGAAGAATTTATTCAAATCGCCACCCGTTTTGTCCTGCAACACCAAGGAAACGCCGTTGCTCAAGGCGAAACCAGGAATCATAGGAGGTGCGAATGCCAAGATTTGAGCATCCTTAATCTGAGCCGTCTGCTTATAAATCATGCCTAAAACAGCCATGGCACTTTGTCCCATGTTACGCTCACTGAAAGGCTTCAACTTGATAATAAAGGTAGCTTGGTCAGACCCTTGCCCGGCAATGAAGTTGAATCCTTGCAGCTGTTCGCGGCTCTGAATGGCCGGATTGCTGGCCAACATGGCATCAACCTGGTCGATCACCTGCTGCGTGCGCACCGCACTTGTTGCCGGAGGCATAGACACCGTACAGAACAGCGTACCCGTATCTTCATCTGGAACCAATCCTGTTTTGGTTGTTTTCATGGTCAGGAGCAAGGCTATTGCACCCACCAAGATGAAGACACCCGTGAGAACAGGCTTCCTAACCAGCTTTTGCAATCGATTTTTGTATTTGCCCAAAACCTTCTCATAACTGGTATTAAACGACGCATGAAAACGGTCTATCCTACTCATCTTGCGCTCGGTTCCATCCTCATTCTTTGGTTTCAAGAAGATGGCACACAATGCTGGCGAGAGCGTTAAGGCGTTCAGGGCCGATATGATGATTGACACCGCCATGGTCACACCAAACTCTCGATAGAACGTTCCTGATGTTCCACCGATGAACGACACCGGAACGAACACCGCAGCCATCACCAACGTAATGGAAATAATGGCGCCCGCAATCTCGTTCATCGCATCAATGCTGGCCGTCAATGCACTCTTATATCCCAAATCCAACTTGGCATGCACGGCCTCAACCACCACGATGGCATCGTCAACCACAATGGCTATCGCCAGCAAGAGGGCCGACAGCGTGAGCAAGTTGATGGAGAATCCAAACAATTGCAAGAAGAAGAAGGTTCCTATCAGTGACACCGGAACGGCAATCATCGGAATCAAAGTAGAACGGAAATCCTGCAAAAAGATGTAAACCACCAAGAATACCAGCAGCAAGGTAATGACCAATGTCTTGAGAACCTCTGCGATAGAAGCGTAAAGGAATTCAGTTACATCATAATTAATCTTGTATTCCATGCCCGGCGGGAAGTTCTTTGCCTGATTTTCCAATTCAGCTTTCACCGCTTTAGCAATGTCGTTGGCGTTCGAACCCGCAATTTGTTGAACCATACCCATGGACGATGGTTGGTTGTTGTTGCGCATGCTCACGACATAAGTCAATCCCCCAAGTTCTATCTTTGCCACATCTTTCAACTTCAGGGTCTGCCCAGTCTGCGTACTGTGCAAGATAATGTTGCCAAACTCGTCAGCCGTTTTCAGACGACCTTTATAGCGCATCACATACTCGTAGGCCATGTTGCTCTGTTCACCGAACGAACCAGGAGCAGCCTCCACGTTTTGTTCGGCCAACGCGCCAGCGATGTCAGATGGCATCAAGCCATACTGTTTCATCACATCAGGCTTCAACCAGATACGCATGGAGTAGGTCTTCATACCCGGGCTCTGCACGTCACCCACGCCTTGAACGCGCTTGATGGCCGGAATGATGTTGATATTATTGTAGTTGGTTAAAAACCTATCATCGTATTTGCCACCTTCTGACGTCAGCGTGTACATCAACACCTGCGAGGTTTGACGCTTGGATACGGTCACACCCACGCGGTTTACCTCTGCCGGCAGCAAGGCTTGAGCCTGCGAAACGCGGTTCTGCACGTTGACGGCACACATGTCAGGGTTGGTTCCCTGACGGAAATAAATGGTAATCTGCGCCGCACCAGCGTTGGTAGCCTGCGAGGTCATGTACTCCATGTTCTCCACTCCGTTGATGCTTTCCTCAAGGGGAGCGAGCACAGAGTTCTTCACCGTTTCAGCATCTGCGCCGATGTAACTGGTCCATACCGAAATGGTAGGTGGCGCTATATCCGGATATTGCTCGATGGGAAGCGTGGACAGTCCGATGAATCCCAAGATCACGATGACCACGGAGATTACCGTTGACAATACCGGTCGCTTGATAAATTTTGTAAATGTCATAATTCGTTGTTGTTTTCTCGCTTACTTTTCAGCATTCATGATAGGCTGGTTCTCACCCCTACCCATCACATGCGCCTTTATTTAAAAGCCTCTTTCATCTTTCCGTAGTCACCTTGAATTTCGCCAAGTTTCTCTGCATCAGCTATTTTCTTGGCGTACTGCGCCTGCGTGATGGGCTTGATTTCCATGCCATCGCTCAACTTTGTGATGCCATTGGTAACAATGCGGTCGCCCACATTCAGTCCCTCTGTCACGATATAGTTTTGTCCATCGTTTTGCGGAGCTACCTTAATTTCCGTGTACTTGGCTTTGTTGTCCTTGCCAACCGTATAAACAAAAATTTTATCCTGCACCTCGGTTGCATACGACTGTGGAATAACGATGGCTTGGTTGCTTACCCGTGGCACGACGATAGAGCCCGATCCGCCACTCTTCAACAACCGATCTGGATTTTTGAAGTGTGCAATCAGCGTCAAGGTACCAGTGGCTTGGTCTATCACACCACTCATCTTCACCACCTTACCAGGCTGGTTGTAGTTGGTACCATCGGCCATCTGCAATTTTACCGCTGGCATTGATGCGATGACAGCCGACACGTTGCCCGATGTCTTGGTCATTTCCAGCACGTCTTTTTCTGTCATGGAGAAGTAAACCTCCATGGTGCTGTTGTTGGAAACGGTGGTCAACGGCGTGGGACTTGAAGCGCTTACCAAGGCTCCCACCTTGAAAGGAAGGCTGCCCACGACACCTGCTGCCGGGCTCTTCACATAGCAGAAGCTCAACATCTCCTTAGCCGAAGCCAGCGCAGCTTGTGCCTGAGCCACCGCTGCCTGGGCCGTTGCGTAAGTGTTTTGAGCTGATTGTAATTCGTATTGGCCAATGACATTGCTCTTGAACAACTGCTCACTGTTCTCGTAAGTCAACTTTGCCGTGTTGAGTTGCGACTTGGCTGAGTTTACGGCAGCCTGCGCTTGACGAACCGATGCCTGATAAGTACTGTTGTCTATCACGAACAACACCTGCCCCTTGCCTACGGTTTGGCCTTCTTTCACGTTCAACTTTGTAATGAATCCCGACACCTTCGGCCGAATCTCAACATCTTGAATACCCTTGATCACGGCCGGATAAGTGGTCTGGGTTGTAGAACCCGTCGACTTGATTTGCGTGACAGGATATTCGTTGTCACCGAATTTCATGTTGGGTCTACCGCCACACGAAACCAAGAGTGCAGCCATGGCTGCAAACAAAAACATACTTTTTTGTCTCATACCTTTATATAATCTATTATTTTTCATTCTTTCTCAAAAAACATACGATTAGAACCTAACCGAAAACTATTGCAAGCCTATAAGTTTTTGTCATGCAAAATTACATGATTTTTTCTCACTATGGGTGCAATGCCACTTACATTTAACATATATTATCTGCAAATAACGAAAATAGATGATTCACATCAAGTGGATGCAAACATTCTTCAATGGATCAAAAATGCAAAAACACGCACCGCAAGCGGATAGGAGAAAGATGAAAATGTGCCTCGGCATCGACGCCATCTTACCCCAACCAAGATGTCAAAAACGGGTTGTCTGGGATGTTGAAAAATCTTGCAAACCTCCTCAAATACTCGCATATTTGCAAGCAAGTGCCTCGGTGGTCGCAAATACGCGAATTTTGTATATACTTCACCCACAGTTACTTCCTGAATAATTCTCCATCAACGTCATCTCAAAAGCAATCATATTGCACACCAAGAGCATTGAGTTTGACCAGCAACGGACATGCTTTTCAAGGGCAAAAAGCATGTTCTAAAAGACCAAAGTCAATGCTATTGGCCAAACAAGGGCATCAGAAAGTGATTTTTGTAGCTATAATTGGCTGGATTTTCTCTAGAATGCAAGTTTTGAAATGACCAAAAATATTGACAAAACCGCAGTTTCTTCACTCCTATTTTTGAGGTATGTCCAACCCCATTTTTTTGGCTTTTTCAATCAAAAGAGCCATCAACGGTTCACGTTCGTTCGGCACCTTGTTATCAAGCACCGCATCTTTCAAGGTCTGCTTCAGCGTCCCCACCTCGCGCGATGGCTGCAAGTGGAACATCTCCATAATCTCGTTTCCGTCAATGCAAGGCTGCAACAGCCGCTTGTAGTCGCGCTCTTTCAGGTCATCAAGCTTCTCGCGTACCATGCGAAAGTTGTCCAAGAACCGCTGTTTGCGCTGTGCGTTTTTACTGGTAATGTCGGCTTCGCACAGCGTCATGAGGCCGTCGATGTCGTCACCGGCATCGTTCATCAAGCGACGAACGGCACTATCGGTCACCTCTTCATCGGCGATGGCGATGGGACGCATGTGCATATCAACCATTTTTTGCACATACTTCATCTTGCTATCCATGGGAAATTTAAGTCGTCTGAAGATGCCTGGAATCATCTTGGAGCCAATGTAATTATGGTTATGGAACGTCCATCCGGCCTGAACGTCCCACCTTTTACTGCGTGGTTTGCCGATGTCATGGAACAAAGCCGCCCACCGAAGCCACAAGTTGTCGGTATGTTGGCAAATGTTATCAACCACCTCCAGGGTATGATAGAAATTGTTTTTATGCGCTCTGCCGTTCCTTGTTTCTACGATGTCCATGAGGGTGAACTCGGGCAAGATGAGTTCGAGCAGTCCACAGCGATGCAGTTCTACGAATCCCCGACTGGGGTGGTCGGTCATCATGATTTTGTTCAGCTCGTCAGCGATACGCTCCCCACTCACAATCTTGATGCGTTCTCTGTTGCGCTGCAATGCCTCAAAGGTTTCGTCCTCGATGAAAAATTTCAATTGTGTGGCGAAACGCACGCAGCGCATCATGCGCAATGGATCGTCAGAGAAAGTGATATCGGGGTCGAGCGGTGTGCGAATGATGCCGTCTTCCAAGTCTAAAAGACCGTCAAAGGGATCGACCAATTCACCAAAACGCGCCTCGTTGAGGCAGATAGCCATGGCGTTGATGGTGAAATCACGTCGGTTTTGGTCGTCCTCCAAGGTGCCATCCTCCACCACGGGTTTGCGTGAATCGTGGCTGTAGCTTTCTTTTCGGGCACCAACAAACTCCACCTCCAGCCCCCGATACTTCACCTGCGCCGTTCCAAAATTGCGAAATACCGACAGATGGGCTTGCTTGCCCAGCCGCTGCTTCAAAGCCTCGGCCACTTTGATGCCGCTGCCCACCACCACCACGTCGATGTCGTTGGACGGTCGTTCGAGAAAAAGGTCGCGAACATAGCCACCCACTACATAGCATTCCAGCTGCAAGGCATCGGCCACAGCGGATAGGTGATGAAAGATAGGTTGATCAAGGAGATGAGCCAAGTCGGCATTGGAGAGATTACGCATGTTGAAACTATAAAACTTCTTAAGTGGCTGCAAAGTTACTAAAAATTAGCCATGTTTTGGATGCTATGAAAGAGAAAAATCGTATTTTTGCGATATGAAGAAATATATGTGGCTGATTCTGTGCACGCTTATCTTTTGTTCGTGCACACCATCTGAAGATGAAAAAGCAGCAAGATTGCTCTCCCAGATTAAGACCTTATATAAGGACGGTTGCTATAACGAAGCACTCGACTCCATCATGGCACTGCGCATGCGGTTTCCCAAAGCCATAGAGAGCCGCAAGGAAGCCCTGCGCATTTGGCAAAACGCTTCACTAAAGCAGGCACAGGCCGACATTGCCCAGACCGACTCGGCACTACAAACTGTCTTGAGAAGCATCCCCATGGAATCGAATCTGTACAAAGCCAACATGATGAGGGTGGAACGCGACTCGCTGAAAGCACGCTACGAGGCCATGTGCGGCGTGGTGCGAATGATTAGGATGCGGCAGAAACAGGGGCTGTAGCACAGGTTTCAAATACATCATGCAGCCTGAAGGGTTGCGCAGAAGACAGAGAATGAAGAACGACTGGCGAGAGATAACCCCGCAAAGCGATTCTTCATTTTTTTCATTGTTAACCTATCAACCTATTCAGCGCAGATCTGTCAGCGAAAAATCGACATCCACTTCCTTTGGATATTTCATGAAAATTGACTAATTTTGCAAACAATAAATATGAACAATACGAAGACAGAAGAGCAGTTCAAGAAGGTGCTGACCGAATGTCGCACGCTCTTTGAGAAGAAACTTCACGATTACAGTGCGTCGTGGCGCATTCTGCGTCCGTCGTCATTGACAGACCAGCTGTTCATCAAAGCCAAGCGCATACGCTCGTTGGAAATCAAAAAACAAGCCATGATAGACGAAGGCATCCGCCCAGAATTCATGGCCTTGATTAACTATGGCATCGTGGGACTGATTCAACTGGAGAAAGGGTTCGTTGACGAAATAGACATCAACACCGAGCAGGCCATGGCGTTGTACGACCAACATGCGAGCGAAGCACTCACACTGATGGTGAAAAAAAACCACGACTACGATGAGGCGTGGCGCTCGATGCGTGTGAGCAGCTACACTGACTTTATCTTGACAAAGATACAAAGAATCAAAGAACTGGAAGACATCCATGGACAGGCACTCGTTTCTGAGGGCATCGACTCCAATTTGATGGACATCATCAACTACGCTGTCTTCGGTGTTATCAGGCTCAGTGAATAAACTCAAGACGATATCGACCAACGTTTGCCGCCTGCTCCTGGGGGTGACATTCATCCTTTCGGGATATGTCAAGGCAATTGACCCGCTGGGGACACAATACAAGATAGAAGACTATCTGGAAGCATTGGCATGGCAAGGCATGGTTCCCAACTGGATGACGCTGGGAACTTCGGTGGTTTTGTCAGCTTTGGAATTCTGCTTAGGCGTGTTCATCCTGCTGGCTATCAGGTGGCGAGTGGTGTCGAAAATCACGCTGGTTTTCATGGCAATCATGACAGTTGTGACGCTGTGGTTGGCCATCGCCAATCCAATTAGCGACTGTGGGTGCTTTGGTGATGCCATCAAACTGAGCAATACGGAGACATTGTTGAAGAACATTGTGCTGCTGGGCTGTGCCATCGTCATGTCCATTTGGCCGACACGCATGTGGCGTTTCATATCAAGACCCAACCAATGGATAGTGTTCAACTATACCATCTTCTTCATCATCGTGTCCAGTCTGTATTGTCTTTACAAACTGCCACTGTTCGATTTCAGGCCTTATCATGTGGGAGCCAACATCCAACAGGGTATGGTGATTCCCGAAGGAGCGGAGCAACCCAAGTTTGAAACGACGTTCTTGCTGAAAAAAAATGGCGTGACGAAGGAGTTTACACTGGACAATTACCCAGACTCCACATGGACATTTGTGGACAGTAAGACCATTCAGACGGCGCAAGGGTACGTGCCTCCCATACACGACTTCAGCATACAAACCCAGCAGGGAGATGACCTTACCCAGGAAGTGTTGAACGATACGAGTTACACCTTCTTGCTTATCTCGCCTCATCTGGAATATGCGGACGATTCAAACTTCGGCGATATTGACAGGATTTACGAGTATGCACAGACGTACAATTATCCATTTTATTGCCTGACGTCCAGCACTGATTCACACATCAAGCGTTGGCAGGATCTAACGGGTGCCGAATATCCGTTCTACATGACTGACGAAACCACGCTGAAGACCATCATCAGGAGCAACCCTGGGTTGCTTTTACTGAAGAAAGGAACCATCATCAGGAAATGGAGTCACAACGATTTGCCAAAAGAAGCGGACATGCAACGCCCGTTGAACGAAGAAGTGATTGGGCAAGTGCCTGTCAACAGCGTGCCAACCAGGATTACAGAAATCTTCTTGTGGTTCATCCTGCCGTTGATGTTGCTGACCATTGCCGACCGTCTTTGGGCCTGGAGCAAGTGGTTGAAGTTCAAGAAAAAGAAAGAAGAACGCTATCAAAAGAAAGAAAAAGATAATAAATCAACTCTTAAAAAAGAATAGTAAAATGAGAAAAAAAATCGTAGCAGGCAACTGGAAGATGAATCTGAACCTGCAAGAAGGTGTTGCTTTGGCAAAAGAAATCAATGAAGCATTAGTAGCAGAAAAGCCCAACTGCGGCGTTATCATCTGCACACCGTTCATTCACTTGGCATGTGTAGCAGACGTATTGGATAAAAACTTAGTGGGTTTGGGTGCTGAGAACTGTGCCGATAAGGAAAAAGGAGCCTACACAGGTGAGGTTTCTGCAGAGATGGTAAAGAGCACTGGAGCACAATATGTCATTCTTGGACACTCTGAAAGACGTCAATATTACAAGGAAACTCCAGAAATCTTGAAGGAGAAAGTGCAGTTGGCATTGAAGAATGACCTGAAAGTTATCTTCTGCATTGGCGAGACTTTAGAAGAGCGCGAGGCCAACAAGCAGAACGAAGTGGTGAAGGCAGAACTCGAAGGTTCTGTATTTAACCTTTCTGAAGAGGAGTTCAAGAACATCATTATCGCCTACGAACCCATCTGGGCCATTGGTACAGGAAAGACTGCAACAGCCGATCAGGCAGAAGAGATTCATGCTTATATTCGTTCAATCGTCGCTGAGAAGTATGGTAACGAAGTGGCTCAGGACACCACTATCTTGTACGGAGGCAGCTGCAAAGCCAGCAACGCACCTGAATTGTTCGCTAAAGAAAACATCGATGGCGGTCTGATTGGTGGCGCATCACTCAAATGTGCCGACTTCAAGGGCATCATTGACGCTTGGAAGAAATAAGACTCCACTCATGTTGAGTGAGGCAAGGCCCGTACAATAGTGAGCCTTTGTCTCCCTCGACATTTTTGAATTAACACCAAAGAAAAATGAAGAAATTCGTCACTTTATTCATCATCATCATTTGTTCAGTAACATTTGCTGATGCACAGACTTTCCTTGATCATCTTCAGAAGAAGGAAACAGGAAAAGCATCTGTCAAAGTTAGCCAGAGTAAGGATATCGACGAATTGGTTAACGGAAAAGCAAAAACCGCTACAACACAGACTGGCTGGACTGATAACAAAGCGCAAGACGTAAAAAATGTCGCAGCAACAAAGGATCAAAACACACCTGCAGTCACAATAAACC
Source organism: Prevotellaceae bacterium (assembly GCA_028726625.1). GTDB lineage: Bacteria > Bacteroidota > Bacteroidia > Bacteroidales > Bacteroidaceae > Prevotella. The sequence goes on from JAQYPT010000009.1 coordinate 32,763, forward strand.
CGGCGGAGAAGAATGGTCAGAAACCTAAAGAGGGAGCTGTAATGAAACATGATTCCACGGCTAGGCATGAAGACAAACGACTGCAAAACGAAGAGACTTCGACCAATGAGATGGAGATTCCCACCGTCGACTTGCGCAAAAAGGTGATGCGGAAGGGGTATAAGATCAACGGATACCGTGTGCAAGTCTATGCTGGAGGCAACTCACGAGCCGACAGACAACGTGCAGAAGCTGCCAGAGACAAGATTAAACAGACGTTTCCTAATGAGCCGGTTTACGTTCATTTCTATTCTCCAAGATGGATTTGTCGCGTAGGTAATTATCGAAGTTATGAAGAAGCGGCGCACATTCTCAAGCAAGTGAAAGGTCTTGGGTATAAACAAGCCAGCATTGTACGCGGCAAAATTACTGTACAATATTAAACAATAGGAACGAAGAAACAAATGAATTCAGATACTGAATTTCGTGAAGGCCTGGACGAACTGGCCTCACATTACGAAAAAATATTATCACTTCTCGGCGAAGACCCACAACGCGAAGGCCTACAGAAGACTCCCATGCGCGTGGCAAAAGCCATGCAAGTGCTAACAAGAGGTTACGCGCAAGACGCCAAGCAAGTGCTTCTCGATGCGCTGTTTGATGAGAAATACAATCAAATGGTCATCGTCAAAGACATTGATTTCTTCTCCATGTGCGAGCACCACATGCTGCCTTTCTATGGAAAAGTGCATGTAGCCTACATCCCCAACGGCCACATCACCGGATTAAGCAAAATAGCTCGCGTGGTAGACATATACAGTCACCGTCTGCAAGTGCAAGAACGTCTGACGCAACAAATCGGAGATTGCATCCAAAGTGCACTCAAACCCTTGGGAGTGATGGTCGTGATTGAGGCTAAACACATGTGCATGCAGATGCGCGGAGTAGAGAAACAAAACTCCATCACCACCACCAGTGCATTCAGTGGTGCCTTCAATCAAGCCAAAACCCGTGAGGAGTTCATGAATCTTCTGCGTGGGGAATCAAAGAGAATATAATTACATTATCACCTGTAGTGTTTGGCATCTGTCCTCCTTCATTGCGCTATTTCCTCACCATCAACATGCAATTGGACGACAATTCGGCCTTCTCAAAATCAACATAAGAGGCAACTTGAGGATTGCCAAACACAATTATTCACGACTAAGCTAAGTATATGAAGTTTATCTCATGGAACGTTAACGGGCTGAGGGCCTGTGTGAAGAAGGATTTTGAAGCATCATTCCATCATTTGGACGCTGACTTTTTTTGCCTGCAAGAAACCAAAATGCAGGCAGGCCAATTGGACTTACAGTTTGAAGGCTACCAATCGTACTGGAACTATGCCGACAAGAAAGGCTATTCGGGTACCGCCATCTACACCAAACACGAACCACTGAACGTAACGTATGGCTTGGGAATAGACGAACACGACCACGAAGGACGGGTGATAACCATGGAGATGGAGGACTTTTTCCTCATCACCGTCTATGTTCCCAACTCGCAAGATGAGCTTCGCCGACTTGACTATCGCATGCAATGGGAAGACGATTTCCGAGCTTACGTTATGCAGTTGGATGCCATCAAACCAGTGATTATCTGCGGAGACCTGAACGTTGCCCATGAAGAAATTGACCTGAAGAACCCCAAGACCAATCGCCGCAATGCCGGTTTTACAGACGAAGAGCGTGAAAAGATGACCATTTTGCTTAACAATGGCTTTGTAGACACCTTTCGTCATCTCTATCCTGAGCAAGTAACGTACTCGTGGTGGTCGTACAGATTTCGTGCAAGAGAAAAGAATGCCGGTTGGCGTATTGACTATTTTCTCATTTCAGAACGACTCAAAGAACGCCTCGTTGACGCCAAAATACATACAGAGATTTTAGGAAGCGACCACTGTCCCGTGGAATTGGAGCTGCAATAAATCCTCCCCACTCCTATCATTATCCAGATAAATACAATTATTCCATTCGAGAATAAACAACAATGAATGGCTTCGGCAGACTGGTTTTAACCTCTTAGAACAACTTTTTCTTGCCAGAAGTCATTATTCATTCGATTTTAATGGAAGCAGGATATCAGTGATTGTCGTGCCAGATGCAAACGCATCCAAATCCACTTCACGATTGATACCACTCACCCATCCATGCTGATCACGTTGCCATATATAGTGCCGATGAGCCCCCTTCACCACGGGAGCCTCATCACTATAACGGGCAATGAATAGGGGCAGCTTGTCAAAACGGGGCGAAAGATGGGCGTTATAGAACCGACTATCGGCATAAAGTAGCGGATACGAACCGTAATGTTGCTTCACCAACCCTACAAAAACAGCCAAACTATCCTGTATTTGACGCTTATTCCACCCTTTTACCCCCGACCATTCCACATCAACCATGGGCAAAAGATGCTGAGATGTACTGTCAACTTGGGTGATAAAGTTGATGAATTGTGAACGCATAGAACTGGAAGAGGTCAAAAAATGATACGACCCAACCAGCAGTCCCGCACGCTTAGCCTCTCGTATATTGTACTGATAAAGTGTATCGACGTGCGTACTTCCCTCGGTAGCTTTGATGTATACAAACTGAATGCACGTGTCGCTGGCCACCAAAGGCCAATCGATAGGTCCTTGATGATGCGAAACATCGATACCGTCATAATGATATTTGCTTCGGGGATGAGGCAGCAATCCGCTTTGCCAAGCCGTAGTTTGCAGGCCTGAAAGAAAACTTCTGTACTGCTCTGGGAAAAAGATAACCACCGAACAGAACACAAAAAACAGAACAGACACCACAATAGCCATGGCCTTCAGCCTTCTCTTCCACCTTGAACTCTTGTGGTGATGGCGATGATGATGGTGCCGATAGGGATGTGAACGTAGGTTGGTCATGAATCAAACCTATGGATAGGCACGATTGCTTAAAGACATATCAAATCATAGCACAAGGTATCTGGCACCATTCCACCAGCCCATGCACATCCAACACAGACTCTAAGAAGGGCGATGCGTCTGTTATTGTTCCTTTTCATCCTTGATGACGAGTTTTCCTCTGAACAAGATTTGCTCTCGTTTCTGCACCCTTACCAGCAGGTCAACCTGTCCGTTATCAAAAATTTCCACCATATAAGTGTATCGGTCTTCATCGTTTTCTACATAGATGTCCATTTTTGTCAACCCTTTTTTAGGGTTACTGACAGCATAATCTTGAATAGGAGCGTCGAACACCAACCCCTTTCCGCCCCCGTATGGAATATTGTAGGCACGCCCATAGTATGGAAGATAAGAATAGAGTGTGTCACCAGACAGGCGGATGCCATACCCGTAGTCCAGATGTTTCATACCCGCACGGAAAGGAATGACATAATTAATTTCCACTGCCATCTTTTTATTTTCAATGGCTTCGTGAACCTTTTGCGCCATCCAGGCCGACTTCACGGCCTTCTGCTGTGGTGTCAAACGGCTTGATGAGCATCCCACCAAAAGAGCAAACACACTACATAAAAGAAACTTATTTCTCATGTCAGCCTCCAATTTTCTGCTAAGATACATTTTTTTCAACAGTATCACACCATTTGTCCCAACTAAATGCCGTTATCTCTTGAGATGTTTTCTGCCATGTTGAATCACCACTCCTTTGTAATTTTCCTGCACCCGCTGTCCAGACAAATCATACATCGGTGCCGCAGGGTCCAGCTTATTCCAATCGGTAATTACTCGGGAGATGCCCGTAGGCACACTTCCTGTCACCTTTAAGTTTCTGATTTCCCAGGTTGGCGCACACGAAGTGGTACTCTTGTAGGCAAAAGCCACCTGTATTTTCTTGCCAGCATAGGCACTCAAGTTGATGGGGTTGGTCTGTACAAACGTCCAATTTTCAAGCCCGGGGATTTCAATATTCAAGTTCGTCCAGGTCGATTGTCCTACCTCTTGAACCATCACTGACAAGAATTCTCCTCCTCTATTTTTGTAACTCTTTAGATATTTGCAGGCCTGTTCAAAGCTCATTTGTACTTTTTCATACGCAGTTAAATCGATGACAGGCGATATCAACCAACTTTCAGCAGCTTGGTTTGCGCTATAGACATAGGCAGATGCCTTCATACACTGCACTTTGTCGTTCGCATAACTGGACCAAACGTTAGTCATCCCGTTTGACAATTTCTTGTTGTCGACAGTGAACATCCCCATTCCCGATGCAAACGATTCATTGAAAATCACGCCATCCACACCCGGTTGGGGTGTAGGATCGGGTGTAGGATCAGGCACCACAACGCTACCACCACTGCGGTAATGGTCATAACTGAATGCTACATTCACAGAATCACCCCAGATATAATCCTCCAAACCAGGATAATCAACAAACGGATTTCTGTTGCCTTGAGCCTTTGCCACCGCCTCATTGCGCTTGATCTCCTTGTCACTCACAGGATCTTTCTTCGCCCAACGCAGCAGCATATCCATCTGCCACTTGACAAACGGCTTGTAGGCATTTCCTGTAAAAATGTTAGTACCCCCATTCGCACTCGACCAGTTTGACACATTACTCTCATAACAAGTAACCATGTAGAAATAAATTCGAGCCAAATCGCCCTTGTATTCATCGTTGGGTTCAAACACAGTTCCACTGTAACCAGGCAACGTACATCTTCCAAGTTTACTGAATCCATTGTTTGACTGGTACTTCTCACCCTTGGTTTCGCCATAAGGAAAATTGCTTCTTCGATTGTTCACATAGCCATCAGAGGGCAGAACGTGATGAGCGTCATACTTCATCGGCTTGGCTTTAAAGAACCAACTCTGAGGCACCGTGTGCTCTCGGTTGTAGCCGTCGCCTTCACCTGAATATTGATGTCCTTGCGCACTACTGCCAATGATATAATTGGTAGTGTTGGAATAGATGTCGTAAAGTTTGCCGTCAGCACGCCGATCGGACGTACGGTAAATCGCCCACAGACCATCGTAAGAACCGTGAATGGAACCGGAAATGACGTGAAAAAAGGCTGTCTTCAACGCTGCACCCGTTTTTCCATTCGTACTTTCGTAATAGGTTCCCGTGCGGTTGGGACCTTGGGCCCACAAGGTTGCAGTTCCCAGCATAACCGTTGACAAGAAGATATGTCGCAGAGTAAACGATTTCAGCATAAAAAATAATTTGAATGTGATTGTTTGCAAATTTACAAAACAATCTTATTTATCCATATAAATTTACAAGAAAAGTCGTTCTCACCTTAATATCCTATGCTTATACGGCAACAAATGTAGCCTATTTTGAATCAGTCATAAGAATAATGTAGGGACGCACGACCAGTCTGTCAGCAAATCCAATAGCCACCTGCTGTATTTTTTTCATAGTCAGTCAACCTCGCAACAATCAATGGTCATACTGAATGCAACACCATTATTCATCAAAGCAAAATGTTATGATCCACATCACGACCCTGTAAATGTTGAAAATTTTACCCGAAAAACGGGCCTAAAACGGCCTATCAAAATTGATCATCTGGAAAAAACAATAGGCACGCAGGGTGCAAATCGAATGATTGGTGGGTCAGAAAAATCTATTTTTACCAATAAAGTAATGGTTTCATGCCCACAGATGCATCTTATTGGTCGCCAAGATAATATCTAAAATACAACTTATTGAAAATAAAGAAGTTACCTTGTTGGTATAACTGAATAGGTAACGATTTGGAAACGAGCGAGCTACTTGGCTTTGCTGTTTTCTGCCTAACAAAGAACGCTTGTTATTCTGTCTGCAAAGATAATACTTTGTTACCGAATAACAAGCGTTTATGCTAAGAAATTCTTTGTTTTGCGTTTTTTTGTAAACTCGTATGGCTTATAGTTTTCTCCCTCGTTTCTTTCTGTTCGCTTGGTATCTGAGCTTGCGCTGCCATGCTGCTTCGGCATAATCATCGCCCTGTGCGGATGGTGTAATCAAATCGCCTAACCCTTCCACAACTTCATCGGCTGCACTAACAATGGTGTCTGCCACTGTACTAATAGAATTCTGCACTTGTGGTGTGTCATTGTCTCGTGAGATAGAGGAACGGCTTTTGGGTACGAGTTGATAGCCTGTATCAGGCTGTTCGTTCTTTTCTGTCGGTTCTTGTATTGTGTGGTGTGGTTTCTTTAATTCTTCTTTGTTTGTTGGTTCAAAGTTTCTTTGCAAGGAGTGGTAGCCGAATTCCCTGCCGATTTCCGATGCCTTGAAAGATTGTCCTGTGTATGAGAATTTCAAGCCATAGACCTTGCCCTGCTTGTTCTTCATGCGCTCTATGGTTATTCCATGCCTGTTCAGCTCGTAGAGGAATATGGAGTGTCCCGTGATACCTGTGCCTTTGTATTTTTCAAGTAGGGCATAGCAAATCTTCTGAACCTGCTGCTTGGTCTGTTCCCTTGTTGGACTGGCTTTCGCTTTCTTATGCTTCCTTTCAGTCTTGACTTCCTTTGCAATGGTTAAGACTTTCTCCCTGCTGATTTCCTCTGTTATTCTTGCAGCCTTGTTGCTTACAAAGGTGGTATCATAAACTTCTTCGTATAGGCTGATGCGGTTGGCAATAATGTGGATATGCCTGTTGTCTGTATCCTTGTGCGTTACTGCCACCCACTGATGGTTGTCAAGTCCCATTTTCTTGGCAAACAGATGAGCTATTTGGGCAAGTTCAGAAACTGATAGTTTCTTCTCGTCCTGTGGTGCAATACCGATTTCGATGCGCAGGAATTTGTTTCTGCATCTGGTATTGTAATCGCTGACCAACTTCATTTCCTCGTAAATAGCCTTTGATTCTCTGCTGCAAAGGTTATGGAAGGCAAGCCGATTACCCAGCTTGCCCTCTCTGAAGATATAGTCCAATGCAGTACTTCCGTGCGCTATCGCCTTACACTTTCCTATCATACCTCGGCAGATTTAAGACCTTATATATATCGTCACCAATGCGGAAGTGAGGGTCGAAAAAACGCTTAAATGCTTCTTTGGCACATATTGAAAGGTTCTTGGTTATCGGCGCCCATGACTCGTCCTTTATCCTGATGAGGTTGGAAACCTGTGCGTAGTACATTCCCGTTCGGTGGAGTACGGCAATGGCTTCCTTTTCATTGTCGGTCATCTTGGGAACGGCTACCACTTCACCATTCAAAAGAATCTCACGGCAGTACTCGGAGAACTTCCGCCCTGTGCTTTCTGCCTTTGCCTTGATGCGCTGCTTCTCCTCCAAAGTACACCTAACCTTGATGAACTCCGTCTTGTTCATCTGTTTTTCTTCATTGTCCTGCTGCTGCCATTGGGTAGCTTTTCTTCTGTATTTCTTCATATAAGTTTCTCTGAAAGTTAATCATTATGGATGATTCGTTGCTGCTTAATTTCTGAACGCTGACCGATGAGAACGGAGTGATTACGGTCTTATCTCCCCGACAATCGAACGAGGGGAGCAAAAGCAGTTTGTGGGTACAAACTGACGTCTTGCAATATCAGCTGAGATGCCGATAACGCCTTGGGGCGTTTCCACCGCCGAAAGTGAATGCACGGTATTCCGTGTCTAACTGCGTTCGTGGCATTCCCTCCTTTCTTTCTTTTAGACAACAACATAGTCTTCGCTTCTTTTGGAAAAGGGCCGAGGGGTTTAGAGAAAAGGGACGACCTTTCCAAGAAAAGCCCTCGCTCCTTTTTTCGTGCTTATAGCTTTCTCCACTTCTCTATATCCTCGTGGTATTCCTCCAAATGACTGCGCACGAGGTTCTCCACGAAACTTGAAAGGTTGCTGCCCCTGTCGCCCAATCTTCGCACAATGAAGTCGGCACGTTCCTGTGTCTCTTTGCTCAGATAGACAGCCTTCCTATTACTGAGTTTGGCAGGTAAAAGATAGGCTTGCTTGTAGGCTTCAAGCGTTTCCTTTCTCATTTTGGCACTGATGCGTTTCTGAACAGGAACGCTCTCGGAGTGCTGCGGACGCTCGTCATTCTGCGGTCGCTTGGCATTCTGCGATTGCCCGATATGCCGTGCCATCCTGGATTGCTCTGATTGCTCCGTGGAACACTCCGATTGGATTTTTGCCGTACGTTTTTCCTGCTGCCGTGCATCCTCTATCGGCTCTTTCATGGGAGCGGTACTCCCCTTTAATGCGACTTCATTTTGCGTTGTCGGCACACTGCCGTCTTCGTCATCTCCTCCGTTCAGATACCATTCGAGGCTCTTGTCCGCTTCTGTAGTGTTCATATTCTTTTCCATTTCTCTATCTCATTTTATGTTTAACTTGTTTTACCTTTATGGGATTGGTTTGTGTTTGTGACATCGTCAATGATAGGCTTTTCTGCTGTTCACGCACCCTGTGGATGTGATATTCGTTGAGGTCTTTGAAGTTCCTGTAATGCACGGACATATCATCTACCTTGAAACCAGCCTCCATGAAATCCTCCGTAGTTCTCCGTCCAGCTTCGTCATTGTCAAGGAAGGTACGAATGGAGGATACTTGCCTGTCATTGAGATAGCGAATGCTCCTTGCCACATTACTCACGGAGTTCATCACAAGGCAATGGCTGATGATATCTTCTTTCATTGAAAGAAAGGATAGAAAGTCCATAAAACCTTCGAACACGCAGACCGGTTTCATTCTATCTGTTATCTTATCCGTGAACACGGGGGTAATATCCTTCGGAGCAATCGTTCCCTTGAAAGAGCCGTTATCCCGAAGTTCATAACCGCCCGATTGGTTGGCGAAACCGATGGCTTGATAGTGCAGCCCTCTTACCTCATAGCTGATACAACGCAGAAAGGGCATCGCCTTTTCTATGTTGATGCAGCGGTCTTCCTGAAGATACTTTAGTAAGTGTGGAGGTAAGTTGTCTGATACTTCTATCAGTCTCCTTACTCCACTTGCGGATGCCATAGGTATGCTACTTCTTTTCATTGCCCTGTCTGCCTTTTGAGAACTGCAAGCAGTATAATCGGGAGCGTTCCGCCCCAATAGGCGGATGGCTTCCGACAGCGTGCAGCCCTCTAACCGCATACAAAGGTCGATAATACTTCCGCCCCTGCCTTCGGCATAGTCTATCCAAAGGTTCTTTTCTGTGTCCACCTTGAAACTTGGATGTGTGTCTTCACGAAACGGTGAACGGTAGAGGGCATAAGCTGGTGTCCTACGCACAGATTTGATACCTTTCCTTTCAAGGTACTCCACAATAGAGTATCGCTTGATGCGTGATAAATCTTCTTCTTTCATTGTCATTATAATTATTGGTTGAACATTTTTCCATTCTGATTTTTATATCGGATTATATTTTGATTATAATGATAGGGCAAACTTCATTGATGCTTTTTTGCTTCCTAAAGTTTTTCCCCTAAAAACTTTTTTCACTTTCTTCTTACTACATATATTTTGATTGTAAGTGATTGATATTCAGGTATGAGTTGTAGTAAGCAACTATACTACACACTCTACTACATCAAACTACTACAGCTATTTACCAGTGGGCAGGGGTGGATTTTCCTAATCTTATACACATAGACAGGATTACAACCCTCACGCCTCTTGCTTACCTTTTCAAAGCCAGCTCTTTTGAGTGCTTCGCCCATACGTTTGAGTGTCAAAGGTTGATGCGTATAAACACCTAAATAAGCGAGTATTTCGGTAGTGGTCATGTAAGCACAATGAGGATTGTCCTCTGTTGGCTTTTCAAAACAGCGTAATAGTAGTTCCATTTCTGCGGTCTGTACTTGGAAGTCCTCACTCTCCTTGTAGAGTTCCGTGATTTCTTCATCGTTAAACCAATATCGAAAGCCTGCGTTTAACAAGGCTTTGGCTTCGGTATAGACGGCATCCATAGAGATAGCTTTAGCTCGTTCAATATCAATGGATAGCACCTCAAACGGAAGGAATCGTCTGCTTCCTGTGGGGTCAGTCAAGAAGTCATTGCCGTTCACTGAGGCTACAAAACTTGCCAAGTGTGGGTGTTCCTCCACATACTTGTCGTAAGGCATACGGTATTTGACCATCGGGCAGGTGATGAGGTTCTTCAGTTCGTTCTCGTCACGCTTATTGAGGGCTTTGAGCTGGTCGTCGATGTTTACGATAAGGTTCTGACCGATATAGGTAAGCGTGTCTTTCTCCTGCGGATATATTTTTCCAGTGTAGCTGTAGCCTTTAAGCACAGGCGGACAAAGCAAATCGAGAAAGGTGGTCTTGAACTTGCCTTGTTCTCCTGTCAGCACGAGGCAGGTATGGTTACGGCATTCACGGTCGTCCATGGCGTTGGCAACCACTGCAACAAGCCATTTGGTAAGGTACGGCAGCCACTTCTCTGAGTTACGGACGATAACGCACGATGCAAGATTGGCGATGACGCATTGGTTTATCTCTATCTTGTACAGCACTTCTGAAGCATCAACCGTTGGCAAAGCCTTGAAGTAGTCCTGTATGGGATTGATGCGTGGCGAAAAGCTGCTTTCAATGATGGAATAGAGATTATCAGCGGAAGTAATAATACCGTCCTCGCTATCAAGTTCCCTGCGAAAGGTATTGATGTCATAACGGCTGACCTTGCTAAACACATTGGCACACTTGGGAGAAAACTCTGTTCTGCCAAGTACAGTGTTGAACCTGAAGTCATAATGGGTGGAGAGGTAGCTTTCTATCTCCTTGTTTTTGGAAGTTTGCCTACTATGCTTCGGCTTATCTTCTGTGCGTATATTGCTATTGTCTGCGCATTTCTTCATAATCGTCCTAAAATGATTTCTGAAAGTGAAGTTAAGGAGGATAATTCTGATAGCCAAGCATCCTCGGTGTGCTTGCATAATGTTGCTTAAACCTGCTATAAAATTCCTTGTGGGAAATCATCAAACATCTTAGTTTTTAGTGGATTAAATGGAGAAATAAAAGGATAAAAGGAAATGATACAAATACCAATAATTGATTGACTTTGTAACAAACCACATTCAAATGCGGTATTCTGCACATTTGGGTAGTAGGCTATAAATAAAGGAATAACAAAGAACGGATAAGGCGAAAATAACTACCTATTTAAACAAAAAGCAATCCACAAAAAGATGTAAGCAAAAATTAAGAGCTTATCTCTATGTTCTCAGAAATCTTAGAACAAGATAGAAGGCTTATGCCAAATGGTTGATTGTATCTTTATATTCTATTGGCAGTGAAAGAAGGAAAGTGGGTGTTTCAGTGTTGATAACGACAGGAAACGAGGAAGAAATTTTCATCGTGTTTCCTTTGTTTTCCCTGCTGTTCCTTAGTGCTTTGAGCATAAGGAAACTATCTCTACTTTTGCACCAAGTTGGAGCGCAAAAGGCTGCAACACAAGCAAAAAGTAACAACAAACAAAACAATAGAAGTATGGGATATTTGATAATTACAGACCAGAACTGGCAGAAACTAAGGGATGAGATATTAAGTCTTGCCGACTGCTGCCACAAGGCATTTGGAGAGAAGTGTAAGCACACAGATTGGCTGCACAATGGTGATGTGTGCAGGTTGCTTAACATCAGCAAGCGCACTTTGCAGCATTATCGTGATACAGGCGTGCTGCCCTTCTCACAGATCGGGCACAAGTGTTATTATAAACGTGAGGATGTGGAAAGGTTGCTCCTTACAAAAACTGACAAACCTAAAAAATAATCAAGTTATGGAAACGGCAAAAAATTTGAATTTTGGCTCAGACGAGATGCAGATGGTGATTACTGCGCTGCATGACGTGGGCAGGAGAATAAAGGAAGTGGGAGAAACGCACAAACCACTGTTTGGTGGCGAGCATTTTCTCACAGGTAAGGAGGTGTGTGAGCGGCTGTATATCAGCCCTCGCACTTTGCAGGACTATCGGGACAGGAAAATCATTCCCTACACGCAATTCGCAGGGAAGATTCTCTACAAGGCTTCGGACTTGGAAAGGCTGCTGGAAGAGAAATACAGGGTATAGTCTAGTTGAGAATGAAAGCAGTTCTTGCTTTGCGAACAACTGCTTATATGTTTTTTATTAATATTTTTATACCTGTTATTCAATCCGAAATAGTATTTTATGCAACAAAAGAATAACTTACATTATAATCTCTGTAGTTCCTATGAATATCTAAAATAGACCTTAGAATGAGTTCATTACCCACCCGCGAAAAAGCGAGTATTCGATAAATCAAAAACGCTTGTTATTCTGTTTACAAAGATAATGCATGAACAGAGCAACAAGTGTTTTGATGTGAAATACAATAGGAAACTTTACCTTAGAATGTTTTTAGGCAATTTTTTCTTACGAAAATTCTATACTAAAATATGACTTTTTCTGATTTGAAATTATATTTCTTTGCTACAACTATATCAATTTTAAGCAAACGAAAACAGAGTTAGAGGATTTTTTTGGGGGGAGGGGAGAAGATACTCCTGAGACTTACAGCCCAGTATAAAAAAGCTGCCTAAAGCGAAAAATATGCACAGTTCTTATACCTGTAGATAAAGTGATACGATTAGAGGGTATGTCGATTCTGACACACCCTCCATTACTAGGACTGTAATTAACAACAACTTGTTGAACTACTGGTACATTTACACGATGTAGACGTGCTTGTACATACTGATGACTCTGCTTGAGCTACCACTGTTTGTGCATCTAAATTTGTAATTAGCATAAGAATAATAAATTAAAAATTAATAAAATAAGGGCTAAGACATCTCTATTTGAAATGTACAATAACCCCAAGAAATATCGACCTGCTCATATAATTCATTTTATAGCTTTTTGAGTAATCGGTATTATAATAGATTGCGCTGTTATTATTACAATTAAATAGATTAGTAATATTTAGGAAAAACATTGTTTTACCAAAACTGAAGTCTACTGCTTTCGAAATATTCATGCAGACATTCAGATATTTATTGAATTGAGCAGAATTTATATCATCTGCATAAATTGGTGTATAATAATCGTATTCAGCATTATAAATAGCTTTATCTACAGGAGTATAATAAGTGCCTGGTCTATTCCAAAGTGATAATGACATATTCCATAATTTAAGATTTTCGTAATTTAAAACAGTTTTTATGAAATACTTCAGATAATCCTCTCCCTTAAAAGTCTTCCCACGAAAAGAATAATTCGTATTCAGGTAGAAATTAGAGATTGTCCAAGAAAGATTCCTTGTTAGCTGGATATCAAACGAGGTTTCAATTCCATATATATATTTCTTATAACTACCTATCATAGGCGCCATCCTTTTGATTCCCTTTTCGTCTTTTAGATATATAGCACAATGTCCTTTCAGCCAAGACTTGTTATAATCATATTCTAAGCACAATTGTCTACACGACATCTTGGAAAATCGCAGAAAAGTACTCTCATAATAATTATACATATTAAGACTTGCTGCTGATAGGAGAACCTTATGGTTGGAATTTGTATATTTAAGACTAAGATTCGTATTAAATACAGGTTTGCAGTTTCTAGCAAAGCAACATTTTACTCCAAGCAAAGCACTGTAATTCATTAAAAGTAACTTAATTGAGGTATATGGAGTTATTTGGCTCATAGTGCCTTTATCAGCGCTATTCCAGCTATTGGCATAGTCCGAAGTCGTCTTGAAAGTTGAAAAGATACTGTTCAATCCGAATCTATACTGGATATTCTCATTGACAAGTTGAGAATATGAAATGGCTCCATATAGATAGTTGCAAAGTTCATCCATGTTAACATTATTGTGCTTCACTTTCGATTTCAGATGCGAAAACGAGAAGTCTGCTTTCAGCTTAATCCCTTCATGATAATATTCATAATTAGCGATACTATTCACAAAAGATGTCATATTGAGATAACTAGAATTATTCTTATAAAAGAGCATGGGGTAGTCACCATTCTCACACATATACGAAGCATATAATGAATATTTTGAATTTTTGAGCGTCCTATTAAAATGAATGCCTGTATCGTAACTTCTATAATGATTGATATCTTTGATATTATTCATTTTTACAAATGGATACAAATCTGTGTATGATAGATAAGTTTCCAGAAAACTGCTTTTAAAGTTCTTGGAAATCGAAGCATTCGTACCTACTGTTGACAAAAACAATGTTTTTTTATCGCTTATCTCTTTGTTAAGTTGCATATCGACACTCCCCGAAGCCGAATTCTCGAATTCGATGGGTGAGTTTGACGCATAGATGGATTCCGTCCCAATGAAAGACGTATTCATTGACGACGTGCTAGCAATCGAATTGTTAACTAAATTACCCTTGGTCGGATAAAAAATAGGCACTTCGTTTAGATATACCATTGTAAATCCCATTGAACTTCCCCTGAGTGAGGGTTTTGCACTTTCGTTAATATTGGTTGATACTGCTGTAGACAGTATAGCATTTAAGGGATCAGCTTGTGACGTTGGTGACGCGTAAATCTCTAGTTGACTATATGATTTCATAGGGAAATCACTACTAAACTCCTTATTCCTAAAAATGAACACTTCGTCTAGACTTTTAGTATCCTCGGTCATTATAACCTTTCCGTTTTGTTTCAAATCCAGAACAGGTATTATTAGTTCCTTAAAACCGAGAAATGAAAAAACGATAGAATCATTATCCTCTACATCTCTAATGGTATATGTACCCAGACTATCACTTACATAAAAGTTGTCTTTGTTGTTTACAACATACACAAGCACACCAGCCAGCGGTTCTTTGTTGCTAATAATAGTACCATGGACATCCGACGAAAAGGACTGCCCATGAGCTATTATTAGCAGAGTCAATAGCGATATGTAAAGAGGATTATTCATCAAATAATCATAATTTATTTTTTAGCCTTAAAATGTCTCTTGAAGTCGGGAATCGTTTAATAGCTTGTTGGTACATGGCTTTCGCTTTTGCTTTATTACCATTTTCAATATAATACTGAATAAGTATTGAATATGAATCTACTATGCCCCATGTAGGCGAGAAGGGGGCATCAGAATTCTTCATCTTGATTGCCTTGAGAAGCAGTTTTTCTGTTTTCTTCTTCCCACCATATTCTTTCGGAGTATAATAGTCGTAGTAGCCATTCACAAAATAGGCCCTAGGGTTCGTAGCTCCCATATCCATCGATAGTTTCAGATTCTTATTTAATTTCTCCATGAAAATAAACATATCCTGACGCTTGATAAACTGAAAGTAGAAAACTTGTTCATAAGCCATCAGGCTATAGTATTCAGAATCCTTTTTCTTCATCTTTTCCAGATATCCCATTGCCTGCTCCGCAAATTTCTGGGATTTTTCCAAATCAGCCTCCTTAAAAGCAGATACCGCCTTGTAATAGGTCATATATGAAAGCCAATATAAATAATACGACTTCATATTTTCCGATTTTGCTGTCTTATATCCAGCCGTCAAGTCCTTTTCTAAGTCGTCGTAAGCCTTGGGGTTCTTAAAAGAAAGGACAAAGCAAGTGTCAATTTTATTTTGAATTTTATTCAAAACTACATCCTTTTTGGCACTCACGGTACAGCTGAAAATCCCAAGTAACAATAATGATAAAATATTTTTTTTCATAATTCAACGTTTAAAACTTATCCTTTTTATGATATAGGCAAAACCTACGAATAACGCAATAACCCAGGCTATGCAATACCATAGGCTAATATTACTACCACGTATAAAGTCAAGCACACATCTTAACGGGAAGAAATAGCCGATGATATCGAAAACAACATTTGCTTTCGTTAGTACAAAGAAACAATCTGACAGAAAAATGGTCAGCATATAATATAGTCCGATGACCCCCTGATCCTTATTGTCGTGCAATCCCCAAAGCGAAATAGACAAACCGACAAATGAGTAGATGGTAAAAATCAGGAATATACCGAGAATATATCTGCATAACGTGCCAATGTTCGGGCTGAAGCCAAATATAAAGTAGGAAACAGCTATTAACAATAGCATCGAGAATAGTATAAATATGATTCTTGCTGCTATAAAGCCCATGAACAAATAGGGCAATTTTACAGGGTAATTATAGAAATATTTTACAATATTGAGCGAATAATATTTCTTTATCACAGGACCTACGGCATAAAGGGCATCACTACACACCATGCTACCAATAATACCTGGTAAAAAAAATTCAGCATACTCTGTATCAATATGAAATGCGAAGCCGAAAATAATAAAGAGTATTGGCGACAGCAATATTGTGAAGAATATTGATTCAGGCACTCTGCAAGACAGCAAGAACTGATAATAAAATAATGCAAAAAACTTTTTCATCAAGCTATTGTTTTATAATATAATTATAAACATCCCTTAAAGTGATGGGCAGTATCGATAAATTGGTTATCCGGTTATTATTAAACTTTCTAAGCAACTCTTCTTTCTCCTCTTGGCTCTTATAGTAATATGCATATTCGTAGCTCTGCTTCTCTTTGCCAATATCTGGCGAAGTCAGACAGGAGAACTGACCATTTTCTCTAGAGATAACTATCTTACCCTTATAAGGACAATATTTGGTTAGCAACTCATCCGAAGATGCAGGTTGATTTAGCGTCTTACCATCCTTAACAAACATGATTTTGTTTGCGTACAAACGAACCTCTTCCCAAACATGCGTCGTAAATATCATTGTGCATGATATACCTGATATAGTTTCCCAAAATCTATTTCTTGAGTTTGGATCCAACCCATCCAACGGTTCGTCCATAAAAACAATCTTGGGTTCAAAAAAGAGTGCTGCATAAATGCCTAGCTTCTTGTTTTCACCCTTTGAAAGCACCTTGAACTGTTTGTCCAACAAGTCAGTTACACCAAACTTTTTCAATAGCGATTGGTCAACACGATGGTTGAATATAATCGACAATAAAGACACTATCTCACGTACTTTCAAGAGCGGAAAAGAGGAGAAAGTATCATATAGTACTCCATATGGACCATATTTCTGCCTATCGTCGAGAAAGCTGTTAGCCTCACAAGTACATTCGATGTTACCTAGTATGCCATCCAGTAAAAGACTTTTACCAGATCCATTAATACCCAGTATAGCTAATTTCTCATCCTCTTGTACCGAGAACGACATATCGTCCAAAAGATTCGTAGAATGTAGGCGATAAGAAAGCCCTTTTATTATAAATTCTTTTTTATCCATCTTTGCGTTTACCTATAACAATTGAATTCTGAATAGATTCCAGTTGACCATCTATCCCGAGGAAATCTTCAATATTACTATCATGATAGCCACCTAACATACAGCTTCCGAGATTCAAAGCCTCTGCTAGCAAGCTGATGGTTTGTCCCAAGAAGCCCACTTCAAGTAAAATAAACCTATAAGCACGTTCACCATATTTTATGTACATGCGATCAATAAAAGTTGTGGTGAAGATAATGCAGCTCACATTCTCTGAATTAATATAAGGGTCGGCTCCAGAATGTGCCTGCATCACACTAAGGAAGTCTCCATATTTTACAACCTCAAGTGAGTTGTCGTCTGGACTATAATGATACAAACCTTTAGGAATCTGCGAATTAATGGTAACAACATATAGTTCCGAGGCAAACAAACCACCACCCGAAGGAACTGGCCTGAACTTCCATGTCACACCATTATTAATAGACTCCTTACGATTTATACCATACGAATATCTCAGCAGATAATACAATTCTTTTAATGAGATATTATACGGCTCATACTTCTTTGTACTCTTTCTAGACTTCAACACGTCGAAGATGTTCACATTCATAGAACTATCTTCGTAATTGTTTAAACTATACTTTTCGTGTCCTTCATATCTCTTGAAGGGCTGAGCAGCACGTTGCAATACAAATGGGTGATAGAAGCCAAATGTTAGTCTTGATAGCTTTTGTACATCAAGCAAGTCATACTTCGAAGCAAGCATATATTGCATGCATAACGAAGACTCATATTTGATGGTATTATAAATTGACGAATCTTTCTTGCGGATAACATCAAATTCTCTATTTGTTAAAGTTTCCTTATCCATTTTTTTTTCATTATGTGATTAAAAAAATCCTTATCATTCAGTCCTTAAGGGAAAGGATGGGGCATGGTCGTTAAATCTTCAAATTTAAGTTTCTTGAACCCCATTTTTTCTGGTACTTCATATAGCCTTTTTCCGCCCAAATAATAACCTCCATAAGCACCATTAAGAGGTATCAGCTGAGGGCATATCACACGTACCACCTTAAAGTTCTCTTCAGCTACATCCTCTGTCGTAATATCCTTACAGTAAACATCTATATTATTCTCTCTAAAGATTCTGAGTATAGCTTTTATTTTGCTTTTAGCATCTAGTTCCGGCTCTTCGTCATATGCAATATCCTTTGTCTGTGGTCTTTCAAGCCATTTCTTGAAAATGCCTTGTTTCTCAGGATGTCTGGTATAGTAAATACTATGATCCTCAAACGATTTAAGTTCCGACAAATTATCCATTTTTTTCTTATTATCCTCTAACAAATAACGATAATAGGGTATGGACTGACATAATTCTAACACTGTTTTGTTAATGGCGGCAGTGTAAGTCATTCTGGTTGCAGCTGAGAAAGCTACAAATTGTCCATAATCATGTACTCCTTCTAGAATACCTACTACAGATGGCACTTTAATATCTGTTGTCATATCAAACAGGTGTACATTCATATGCGATGGCACAATACTTTCAACAAACTCTTTCAGCTTCCCATCTATCTTGATTTTAGGTATTCCCAATTGCCCCATCCAGCTAATCATAAATGCATCTCTTTCAATCACTTCGTATATGCCATTCAGAAAAGCATCGTAATAATTCGTATGTGCTGCAAAACCAGTTGAAATCTGCTCGGAAATCTGCACTTTACCCTTTGAGAATGGCATGTATATAAATGTTGATGGGCAAAATACGGTTTTCTGTCCAAATACATCATAAACGCTGTCCCAATAAAGGATTGTATCATTCGTGAAACGCTTGAAAGGGAATGTATCCCTCTGATACTGACTTTCATGAAACAGCGAAAAAGCAGATGGTTTAATTGCTTCATATCCACGTGCTATCAAATCCGCATACGACGTCTCCACCATACTACTTAGATTGTAGAAAGTAGGACAATACCGCTCCACGCCTTCACCGATAGCAGAAAGAAGCGCCTTTTTCAAATCAAATCCGCAACCGCCACTCTTGCCTGCATAGAATTCACCATTCAGCAACTGTGTTTCGCAATTATAAGCCGACACAGCCTTGATTTTGGGATCAGAATTGAATACAGCAACATTACCTATGTGACTCAGGATACCTACAGCCTCTGATACTAGATTCAGAGCCCTCTCCACTTGAATATGAGAATTATCAATTTTCATCATCTTACAATATTTCTAACGTTATAGGATCAAGCCAAGGTGCACAAGCATTATCCATCTTCGTGCTGCACTGTGGACAGAAAGGAACTTTATAGAAATGATGCCATTTTGATGTTAAATCATCAAAATTAATCTCATACAACTGCTTGTAAGTATGAGGAAATCCATAATCCATAAGAAACTTTTTACACTCAATGATGGCAATATTGTAAATCAATGTATAGTCACTAGTGCTAATATTTCCGATGTGACTGTTATTTTTAGACTCCCCAAGCCAATCCTCATATAGAGACAACTCTTTGAAATTTAGGAAGTTCGACTTAACCCTCTTCTCAAAACAAGAGTAGCAACCAGTTTTCTCGCCCCAAAACAATGGGCCGACATAACCTCTCACAGCTCTAAAACATGATATCAAGAGCCAAGGCTTGTTTTGACTCATAGCTATGTCGTTATATCTTCTCATAAAAATAGGATTATAGCTTGTCTTATCCACTATTACGAAATCATTTTTTGCCACAAAATCAACAATTTCGCTACGTTTTGTATCCTTGTCATATCTCAGAATTGACAATTTCGATTTGACCAACTCTGAGGCATTAATAATATCATAAGCTATTTTATTATTCTTCGTGATAACCACGCCAATCCTTTTTTGCTTGAAATCCTCATCGGAATTAAATTTACTATCGTATAATTTCCCCTCAGAAAGCGAGTCCTCGTCATTATAATAGAGAAAACCGTTTTGTTTTAATAAAAAGAAGAAATCTAAGATTTCATTAAATGGATATTTCTTTTTAAATTGCATCACTATTTTAGAATAACCTTCTGACGAATTTAACAAGTAGTCGAACATACTCTGTTTGTTGTCATTCTCATCGAACTCGATTTTGAACATTTTTCCAGCGCAATGCAACTGATAGCATCTCTCGGAAACCTTGAGAATATCAAAATTATTTTTGAACATAAGATTTATAATTTAGTTAATAGTTACTGTTATAATTTAGTTAATAGTTACTGTTTAATTCTTAATGGTAAATTTCTATATTATTTTTGTAAATTACAAAAATAAACAGTTAAAAAATACAAAAGCGTTCGTTGTCGTAAATCACATAGTATAAACTTCACACTTTAGACCTTGAAAAGATAGCGTTTGCTTGATGTTTTTTTTGATAACTTTTATTTCAAAGTTAGCAAAAAAGGGCTATCTCTTAATTTACTTTTGGTTCAAAATCGATTTTATAAAATTTCAATTTGTGAT
Source organism: Prevotellaceae bacterium (assembly GCA_028726625.1). GTDB lineage: Bacteria > Bacteroidota > Bacteroidia > Bacteroidales > Bacteroidaceae > Prevotella. Next base: position 53,345 of record JAQYPT010000009.1, read on the forward strand.
ATATCAGAAAATCTGTATTTACTCATTCTTGCATAGTTTGACCTCACTTTTTACAAGAATATATCGGAATTCTAATCATCTATGAAACAATGTTGTTGCATTTCGTATGACAAAATTTCTGATCGTCTGTATTTAGAGATTAATTTTGATGTTTAAGGTTTTATAGCAAGATCCATTTCCGTCTGTGACTCCATTCCTCGGCAAACAAAACGTATTCATTCCGTTCATGGGTTGGTAGTATGTAGTCATATCGTAGTAACACACATAAGCAACTACTGACAACAACGTAATCCTTTTTCTTTCATCGGTTTATCTCATATTGTAGTAATGTAGTAAGAAAACAATGAAAGAAAAAGGATTGGTACATATTCAGCTATTGACACCCCTGTCAATTATGATGATAGGAATCACAGGGTTCCTTGGACGCATCAACTCACTGCACACATGCCTTCTGAACAGGTGGGCTTCTACGCAGTCAAGTTGAAAGGAAAGGGCGATGATTGTCGGTAGTGGGTAAAGCGGTGCGTAGCCCCTTACCTCCTTATTTGTTACTATTTTCCTTTCGTCTGCGCCCCTTTCTTCTGGATGCAGGACGGATTCTTCGGTTATCGTCCGAAGTCTGCCATTGACTTTTCTCCATGTAACTCCGAAGAACCTTACAAGCTCGCCCTCGGTCATGGCTACATCGCCTGTACCCCTGCGGATAACCTGCATACCATTTCCCCACTCGAAGTAGCTGCGCCCCGTGTCCAGACGGATTGCAGCCTTGGTCTTTATTCCATCTTCCGTATTCATGCCGTTTCCTCCATGCTTTTGTTTCTGCTTGCGTTGACAATCATCATTGCCCCTATGGTAATAGCTTCCGTTTCCATTGTATCGTTTTCTTTGTTCTTTTCCTGATGTTTGGCGATGAGTCTGTCCATATCCTCCGAAATCTTGCAGTCCGTTACCTGCGCATAAATCTGCGTACTTGCAATTGATGCGTGTCCCATCATCTTGGCGATGCTCTCTATGGGAATACCTGCACTTAGGCACATCGTGCCGAAAGTATGTCTTCCCATGTGATAGGACAGACGTTGCTTGATACCACAAGCTTTGCCTACGATGCTTAACTTTGCTGCTAACACATTTCTGCTACAACAAGGTTGAAAGATAAAACGATTATCCATATCCGTATTATTGCCTTCTTCTTTCACCGCTTGTAGCTGTCTTTGTTGCTCGATAATCGTCTTGGCTATGGGATGTAACGGCACAATGAACTCCACCTTGGTCTTCTGACGCTCCTTTCTTATATACATCTGTCCGTCCGCTGCGCTCTTGATATGCCCAAACGTCAAGTGTTCCATATCCGTAATGGCTAAACCTGTGAAGCAGGAGAAGATGAACATCCGCCTTGCAAGTTCGGCATCGCTATCACATATCTTCATTGCCATCAGGTTTGCTACATCACTCTTGCTAAGAAAACGAATTGCCTTTTCCACCTTTTCATATTCCGCATGTTCAAATGGGTTATAACGAATGATGCGCTGGCTTACTGCACGGAACATCAAACGGCTCAGCCAGCAAAGATAATTGTTGATAGAAGATCCTTTCAACCCTTTCTTTTTAAGAAAGAATCGGTATTCCTCAAACAGTTCCTCCGTTATACTTCGGATTTCTATATCCTTACTCTCTAAGTCCTTTATAAACTCGCACAGCATTCTATTCGCATAGCAAAGGTTAGTATATGTACCTTCTGCCTTAGACTTGCCCACACCTTCCTTTACCGATTGTAGTTCTGCATTGCTAAGTTCCAACAAAGTGGTAGGAGAAGTTGCTATGCCTTGCAATCTGTTTTTAAGCAGTTCAGCACTTATCACCCCGTCTTTTAGGAGCAGTTCCTGATAGGTCTTTTCTACAAATTCCCTGAATGATTGCAGTCGAAGATTGGTTTTCTTGTCCGTTGTCGTCCCCTGTTTAGTATTCCACTCCGCAGGTTTACATTCTTCGTTTGTTGTAATAACAGAGTTCTTGCCATCTATCGTGATACGACAGAGTATGGAGGTCAGACCATTTGCCTTGGTCTTTTGTCTGTTGATATAAAACAGTGTTTTGAATGTACTTCTCATCATGATTTTAGTTTTAATGCTTCTATTCTATGGCTAAATACACATCTGCATATCCTCCGTGAAAGAAAGGAAACGCTCAAATTCCACAAATAGTTTTTGTGGCGTAACCTTTGCATATCGCTCGGTCATACTCACATTGCTATGCCCCAACATCTTGCTTACCGTTTCTATTGGTACTCCTTGTTCCAATGTGATGAGCGTGGCAAAGGTATGCCTTGCCGTATGCGTGGTAAAGGGAAAAGCTATGCCTGCTCTTAGGCGCAATGCTTTAAGATACGATTGATAGGTGGCATATTTCATCTGTGGCAATAGCCTTTCCCTTTCATCGCTCTTGTACTTCTCTATTATCCTGATGGCTTCGGGTAGCAACTTGATACGGCAAAGTACGCCTGTCTTCTGCCTGTTGAACTTCAGCCAAAGACTTCCCTCATCATCACGGACAAGATACGACCTGTTTAACTCCATCAAATCGCAATAGGCAGCACCCGTATGGCAAGCAAAGACAAACAAGTCCCTTGCAGTTTCCATTTCCTCCTCCAACTCTCCAAACTGTATGTTCATTAGTTTGTCAAGCGAACACCTATCAAGAGCTTTGGGTAGTTTCTTGTCGCCTTTGCTTACCTTGATTTTGTCAAACAATAAAATATCGGCTAATCCTTCACGATAAGCCAATCTGCACACCGTTTTCAGATGGGTAGCGGCATTATAGAACGTACTTTCCTGAAACCCGCAAATCCCCATAAAGTATTGTTGAAAGTCGTAGATGAACTGCTCAGTAAGCTGTGAAAAAGCCAAATCAGAAACCTTATACCTACTTTTTATAAAGTTCTGCAAATGGGTACGAGTGGAATGGTAGCCAAATATGCTTTGTCCCTTTATGTCAATGCCTATATGGTTTTCTTTCTCTTTGATGAGTCTATCCAGTCTTTCAATAAGCATACACTTAGATTGAACGCTTCCTTGAAATTCCTCTTTTATATCAGTTGCATCAAATGGGCAACCTTTGGACAGCAGAGATTGGTAGGCTGCTTGGACGGATAGCAGCAGACTTTCCAATCTGGCATTCACTTCCACTGCTTCACGACTCTTTCCGTCCATTCTGCTTTCACGGTGATTCCACAAATCGGGGTTGCAAGACAGTTTGCAACTGAACTGTGCAATACTCCTTCCAAGCGTGATACGTCCCATAATGGGAGCCTTACCCGACTTGTCAATGCTGCTCTTTTTGAGGTAGAGCAACACCTTCATCTTTTCTGTTTTCATACGCTTTAATTTTTATGGGCAAAGTTACCCGAATTAAAGCGTTCTTTACTTATGCAGAAAACTGCCGACCAAAGCAACAAACACACGAACCACATAATTTCAGTTACCTATATCTGCATTTCGTTACCTATTCCCAATCTTGGTAATGATTTAGTAACTGAACTTCTGCTTAAATCCGCACTTTCCTGCCTTTTATAAATAGAGCAGTTTTATGCAAATTATTTCGTTTCCTCCTTATTATCAGTAAGTTTGCACAAACTTAGATTTATCTTCATTTTCTTTAATTAGTTGGTCGCCAATAGGCATGGGTTAACAGTACAAAAGCATGATTATTGCACCCCTAAAGCATTGCTATTGGCTTAAAAGTGCATGAAAAAAAGTGGCATAGAAACAATCATATCTGTAACCAATTGTATCAAAACCACTTACAAAACCTTCGCATACAGGCCGTATTTGCAACGACTGGAAAGGTTGTTGGGAAATACGCCAAATATGAAGAGGTTCGTTGTCAAGAAAATTCATCATTGTTGAGCATCGTGATTTCCACACACAACCTTTCAAACCCATTTGCCCATGCTGTTGTCAAAACAATAAAATTAGGCGTTATGAGGGTTAAACATGCCTCATGAAAAGCATGCAGAGTCTTTAGAACGGGAACAGCAAGGGCAGCACAAACGTCATCACCAGACCGATGAGCAGCTGTAGGGGCAAACCTACCCTAATATAGTCCATGAACTGGTATTGGCCAGCCTTCATCACCAGCGCATTGGGTGGCGTGGAGAATGGCGATGCAAAACACATGCTGGCACCCAACGTCACGGCAAAAAGGAAGGCGTAAGGGCTTACTCCTACCTGTGAGGCGGCCGACATGGCGATAGGTGCCATGAGCACGGCCGTAGCGGTGTTGCTGATGAACATGGTTAAGAGTGTGGTAGTGTAATAAACCCCTGCCAGCAGCACCATGGGACCCATGTTACCCAAGGCATTGACCAGCGAGCTGGATATAAGAGCCGAGACACCCGTCTTCTCCAAAGCTATGGACATGGGCATCATGGCAGCGATGAGTACGATGCTCTCCCACTTGATGGTTTTGTAGGCCGCCTCGACATTTCGGAAACAACCTGTGAGCACCATGAGCAATCCCGCCACAATGACAGCTGTAACTGGCTCAACGGGAATAAAGTCGAACACCATCATGCATACCATCAGCAGCATGATGAGCGCAGCAACGGGTGCCTTGTAGTTGAGCGTTACCTTGCTGGCTTGTTCAATGGGCCTGCCCAACACAACCCAGTCGTTTTCATCCATGTCCAACCTGTCGATGTTGCTCCACAGACCTTGCACCAGCAGTACGTCGCCAGCCAAAAGCCTTTGGTCGGCAAGGTTCTTCAGCATATAATCGCCATGGCGGCGGATTCCCACCACATTGATGTTGTACTGTTCGCCAATGCCCGAATCCTTAAGCCGTATGCCGTTGATGCGTGAATTGGGCATCAATACCAGCTCGGCCATACCAATGTCATAGAAGTCAACCGAACTGTCATCGAGCTTAGCCAACCCATTTTCTGCAGCAAAGGCTTCCATCTTGTCGGTGTCACCTGCAAGGTACAGCAGGTTACCAACGCGCAGCACGGTAGATGGCTTTGGCACATTTTGCTTAACCTGCCGCATAATGCGGTCAGTATTGGTTGGCTGTTTTCTGATTTCGATAATCGACAGTCCATGCCTGTTGCGCAGGTCAAGCTGGGCTACCGTCTTTCCCACCAGTGGCGAATGACTGCCAATGCGGTAGGCTTCCGTATAGCTTTGCAACTGATATTCGGACACCAGTTCGTCCATGCTCTTGCTCTTGGATTTCCTGCGCCTACTATCTTTCTTGTCCTTGCCAAGGAATAAGCGGCTCAACGGCAACAGCACCATGATACCTACGGCAATACACACGAGGCCTACGGGGAAGAATGAGAAGAACGACAATGGTTCAAAACCTGCGTCGGTGAGTGCTTCCTGAATGACAAGGTTAGGCGGCGTACCAATGAGTGTGAGCATACCGCCCAGACTGCTGGCAAAGGCCAGTGGCATAAGCAGCTTGCCAGGACTGGTATTCGACTGTGCCGCCATGCTCACCACGATGGGCATCATCAGTGCCACGGTGCCTGTGTTGCTGACAAAGGCACCTATGAAGGAGGTAGTGAGAATCACCAACAAAAAGAGCTTGATGTCGTTACCCTTGGATAAGCGTATGATGCGCTGACTGGCCACCTTGGCCAAGCCTGTTTGCAGAATGGCACCTCCCACCACAAACAAGCCAATCATCATGATGACTACCTTGGAAGAAAAGCCTGAGAGGGCCTCTTCAGGCGTTAGAATACCAGCCAAAAGCAATACTGACAGGGCACACAAGGCCACAATATCGGCACGCAGACGGCCAACAACAAACATGATGACCGTGACGAGAAGTACAATGAGTGTAAGAATCATATTAAAACTAAATATATTTCTGGTTGTAAATAAAATAGCGTGAACAATGGGTTATCTCATGATAACCACTTGCAAAAATACGAAAAAAAAATAACAATCAGGCTGACATGTACAGGAAATGACAACTACGATACATGGAAGCATGTTTTCATGGCATGAGTTATTCATGACATTCGTATGAGGAAGAAGCGCTTTTCTTGCTCAATCAGACATATAATTTAATAATTTTATGTAAGTTTGCAAATGATAAATGGAATCACCAATGACGGTGAAGTTGTTCACAAGATGACATACATTTAAACTATTTGCTTAACGCGCTATGATTACCTTTACAGCAGAAAACATATTTCTATTTGGCTCGTTCCTCGTGCTGATTAGCATTCTCATCAGCAAGACGGGCTATCGGTTCGGCATCCCCACCCTGCTGCTGTTCCTTTTTACCGGTATGGGTTTTGGCAAAGAAGGACTTGGCTTGACATTCGACAGCCCGAAAGACACGCAGATGATTGGTATGATAGCCTTGAGCGTCATTCTCTTTTCTGGAGGAATGGATACCAAGTTCAAGGAAATCAAGCCCATTATTGGCCCAGGTGTGCTGCTCTCCACACTGGGTGTCATTATGACCACCGTCCTCACGGGCGGGTTTATCTTTGGCCTCTCACAGTGGGCTGGGATGGATATCAGGCTGCCGCTCATCGTGTCGATGCTGCTGGCGGCCACCATGTCATCCACCGACTCAGCATCGGTCTTCAGCCTGTTGCGCACACAGCGCATTGGCCTGAAGCACAAGCTGCGGCCAATGCTCGAGCTGGAGAGCGGTAGTAACGACCCGATGGCCTACATGCTCACCATCGCACTGATGAATGTAGCATTGTCGGGAGTCGAACTTTCTTTCACAGACTTGTTGTTCGATGTGGCCGAACAATTCGTGTTGGGCAGCGCGTTGGGCTACGGTGCCGGTCGAATGTCCGTATGGCTGGCCAACCGTATCAACCTACCGAACCCATCGCTCTATCCTGTTTTACTACTGAGCATGGTGTTCATCACCTTCACCCTGACCGACCTGCTGAATGGAAACGGCTACCTGGCGGTGTATATCGCAGGACTTGTGGTGGGCAACTGTCGTCTGTCGTATCGCCGCGAGATGACCACCTTTATGGAAGGCCTTACCTGGCTGCTGCAAATTGTGCTATTCCTCACGCTCGGCCTGCTGGTCAATCCGTCCGAACTCATTGGTGTGAGTCTGTTCGCCCTGGCCATTGCCGTGTTCATGATGCTCGTCGCACGGCCGCTGAGCGTATACCTCTGCCTGCTGCCCTATCGCAACATACCCTTCAAGGCTAAGGCCTTCCTCTCCTGGGTGGGCCTGCGCGGTGCCGTTCCCATTATCTTTGCCACCTATCCGCTAATCAATGGCGTGGAGGGTGCTGACATCTTATTCAACATTGTGTTCTTCATCACGTTGCTGTCGCTTACCATTCAGGGTACTACCATCTCGCTCTCCGCCAAGAAGCTCAACCTTGACATGCCCGAAGAAAAAACGGGAAACGAGTTTGGGGTGGAGATACCAGAAGAGCTGGGGTCGAAGTTGCGCGAGGTGACGCTCACAGAGGCCATGCTCGAGAACGGCAACTTGCTCTCGCAGATGGATGTTCCTCAGGGCACGCTCGTCATGATGGTGAAACGCGGGAAAACCATTTTGGTTCCCAATGGACAATTGCCACTGGAAGAAGGCGACATCTTACTTTGCCTCTCCAGTGCCGACCAACGCACGCAGGACGTTCGCAAACATCCACACTGGTAATGGTCTTGCTCTGAGATGAGCTAATCCTTCTGAATTATTGCTGTCCGGTAAAACTTTATTAACCAAAATAATTTAGGGCTGACACTTCTCACGAGGTGTCAGCCCTTTTGGTTATCTTTGTTTTTACTAAAATAAAACATAACCATGAGCAAAGATAGTCATTTTACCGGACAG
>JAQYPT010000010.1 GCA_028726625.1 Prevotellaceae bacterium
GATTAAGCGATACCAACAAAAAGAAGTTTATTGATGGATTTCTGAATATAACAAAGTAGGCAGGAAATTGCCAGCCTACCATTTGTCCATTACAAACATCTGGAGCTTTTTCAGCCTACCAAATGTCCATTACGCCAAAATAATACGACCCTACACACGAAAAAACGCTCAACAACAATAAGGTTGAGCGTTTTTTCGTCAAGAAAGGGTAACGGAGAAGAAAGCAAACGAACTGGTTTGAATCCAGAATATCTGCCTGTTTTTCTACAACTCTGTTTGTGGAATGTACTCCTCGCCCCGCAAAAATATCCTGTCCACAATTGGTGTGGTGTAAGCATAAGGAATAAAGTCAACCGACGGAATAGGCTTCGTGATGTAAAAATTCGCAACCTTTCCCTTCGTGATAGAACCGTAATCCTTGCTCAATCCCATGGCATACGCACTGTTCATGGTACCAGCATTGATCGCTTCTGCTGGTAAGAGACGCATCTTGATGCATGCCAACGAAATGACAAACTTCATGTCTCCCGATGGTGTCGACCCTGGATTGTAGTCGCTTGCCACCGCTAAAGGCAATCCCTCGTCAATGACTTTGCGCCCCAACGCAAACGGCATGTTCAGGAAGAACGATGTACCGGGAAGGGCGGTAGGCATGGTTTCGCTGCCACGTAGTGTCTCTATCGTTTCTGCGGTCATACTCTCGAGATGGTCTACCGATAGGGCATTGTGTCTAACTCCTACCTCTACCCCACCAGAGGACGCCAATTCGTCGGCATGTATCTTGCCTCGCATGCCATATTTTGCCCCTGCTTCAAGGATACGTGCAGACTCTTCGGGCGTAAAGAAGCCCGTATCGCAGAACACATCAATGTATTCTGCCAAGTTTTCTTTGGCTACAGCGGGAATCATCTCACGGATCACCAAGTCGACATATTCACTTTGTCTGCCTGTATATTCGCGCGAAACGGCATGTGCACCCAAGAAAGTGGCAACCACCTTGAGCGATGTCGTCTCTTTGATGCGCTTGATGACGCGCAACATCTTCAGTTCGTCAGCGGTGTTCAAACCGTATCCACTCTTGATTTCTATGCACCCCGTTCCTTTTCGGATGACTTCGTCTACACGACGCATCGCCTGTTGATACAGTTCGTCTTCGGACATGTCGTGCAACTTGTCGGCAGAATTGAGGATACCACCGCCCCTTTTGGCGATTTCGGCATAGCTCAAGCCACGTATCTTGTCTACAAACTCCTGCTCACGACTCCCTGCAAAGACAATGTGTGTGTGCGAATCGCACCAAGAGGGCAGCACACTTCCGCTTTTGGCATCTATCTGCTGTACATCAGAAGGAAGGTTGCATTTCGCTAAATCGCTCATGGCACCATACGAATGGATGCGCCCGTCCTCGACATAGAGAAAGGCATTCGCTATCGTTTCGAGCCGAGCCATCTCCTTACCCTCCAGTCGTAGCTTGTCTGAGGGTTGGATGCCTGCCAGAAAAGCAATGTTGGTTACTAAAAGTTTCATATCATGTAACAAAATGAAAATCCCACTCCTCCTGTCCGATGAGAGTGGGATTGATGATTTATTTCCTTAAAAATTCTACCGATTGCGCAATGTGAGGCGACATAAACTCATCGTTTTCGATGAATGGTACCACCTTGCGATAAGCCGCATAGATAGCCTCAATGGCTGGTGACGACTTCAATGGGCGACGGAACTCAAGGGCTTGGGCTGCATTGAACAGTTCGATAGCTAACACTCGCTCGGTGTTGAGCACTACCTGATACAACTTTGTGGCTGCATTGGCACCCATACTTACATGGTCTTCCTGCCCCTGCGACGATGGAATGCTGTCGACCGAAGCTGGCGTGCTGTACATCTTGCTTTGACTGACAATAGAAGCTGCGGCATATTGTGGTATCATGAACCCACTGTTAAGACCGGGCTTTGCCACCAAGAAGCTGGGCAGATTGCGCGTACCCGAAACCAACTTATAGATTCGTCGCTCGGAGATGTTGCTCAATTCACACAGTGCAATGGCCAAAAAATCCATAGGTTGGGCGATAGGTTCGCCATGGAAGTTGCCTGCAGAGATCACCAAGTCATCGTCAGGACAAACAGTTGGGTTGTCGGTTGCTGCATTCAACTCTATTTCAATGACCGATCGCACATAAGCCAACGTGTCTTTTGATGCGCCATGCACCTGTGGCATACAACGGAACGAATAAGGATCTTGCACGTTCACCTTTGGTTGCTTGATGAGTTCGCTGCCCTCTAACAGCTCCCGAATATGTGCAGCGGTGTCTATCTGTCCCTTGTGTGGACGGACAGCATGCACGGCATGCGTGAATGGTTCGATACGTCCATCGTAGGCTTCCAATGACATTACGCCAATCTTGTCTGCCCAATCACAGAGACGCTCGCTCTGCAACACTGCCCAAACGGCATAAGCATTCATGTTTTGCGTACCGTTGAGCAGGGCAAGTCCCTCTTTGGAAGCCAACTGTATGGGTTTCCAGTTCATCTTTTGCAATAGCGCCTTGCCGCTCATTCGTTCACCTTTATACTCTACCTCGCCCATTCCTAACAGTGGCAAGCAAAGGTGAGCCAACGGAACAAGATCGCCCGATGCGCCCAGTGAACCTTGCGTATAGACCACGGGATAAATATCATTGTTGAAGAAGTCGATCAATCGCTCAACTGTCTCTACCTGACAGCCAGAATAGCCATAACTCAAAGACTGCGCTTTGAGAAAGAGCATAATCTTTACAATGTCATTTGGCACCCTGCTGCCCACGCCGCAAGCGTGCGACATGATGAGGTTTACTTGCAACTGAGCCAACCTGTCTTTGTCTACCGACACGTTGCACAATGAACCGAAGCCTGTGGTAACGCCATAAATAGGAACGTCCGACTCGGCAATTTTCTTGTCTAAATATTTGCGACAGCGCACAATTCGTTGACGTGCGTCATCAGATAATTCTAAAGTAGCATGGTTTTCTAAAATCGCTCCCACCTCCTCAATCGTGAGGTGTGCTGCGCTAATTTTGTGTATCATAGTGTGATTGTTAATGTGCCAAGTCGCAACGCCTCTCGCTCAAAGAAGTATTTGACGTGAAGCATTGCGACTGGACGTTGATTTAGAAGTTAAGTTTCTCTATTTCCCTATCATCCACGAAGTTGGGTAAGGTTACCTTCAAGCCGGGAGTGCGTTCCATTTCTCGCTTAATGGCATCGATAGAACCTTTGTTGCGAGCCCAGCTACGGCGTGCGATACCGTTGTTGACATCCCACAGAAGCATCTCACGGATGTGCCGATTCGCATCATCGCTGCCATCGACCACCATACCGAAGCCTCCATTGATGACTTCGCCCCAGCCTACGCCGCCACCGTTGTGAATAGACACCCATGTGGCACCACGGAAAGCATCACCGATGACATTTTGAATCGCCATGTCGGCACAGAATTGCGAACCGTCGTAGATATTACTGGTTTCACGGAAAGGAGAGTCTGTACCAGACACATCGTGATGATCACGACCAAGGACAACTGGCTGACTGATTTCACCTTTGCGCACAGCCTCGTTGAATGCCAACGCTATCTTGGTTCTGCCCTCACTGTCTGCATAGAGGATGCGCGCCTGAGAGCCTACAACCAAATGATTCTTGCCAGCTTCCTTAATCCAGTGGATGTTGTCATCCAACTGACCGATAATATCTTTTGTGGCAGTTTTCCTCATTTCTTCCAGCACTTCAGTTGCCAAGCGGTCGGTCACCTCCAAATCCTTCGGGTCGCACGATGAGCACACCCAACGGAATGGACCGAAACCATAATCGAAGAACATCGGTCCCATGATATCCTGCACATACGAAGGATAGCGGAACTTACCGTCCTCACGAAGGATGTCAGCACCTGCACGACTTGCCTCCAAGAGGAAGGCATTGCCGTAATCGAAGAAGTACATTCCCTTTGCGGTGAGCTTGTTGATAGCGTCTACCTGACGGCGCAATGACGCCCGAACCTTTTCCTTGAACTGCTCGGGAGCTTCCGCCATCATGCGATTAGACTCCTCCAAGCTCATGCCTACAGGATAATAACCACCTGCCCAAGGGTTGTGCAAAGACGTTTGGTCGCTACCCAAGTCCACACGAATATTCTCTTCGGCAAGGCGTTCCCATAGGTCAACGATGTTACCCACATATGCCATGGACACCACGCGCTTCTCTTCGACAGCTTTTCGGATAGCAGGTATCAGTTCGTCAAGATTGTCGTGTAGCTCATCTACCCATCCTTGTTCGTAACGTTTGTTAGCAGCCAAGGGGTTGATTTCAGCAGTCACACTCACCACGCCAGCGATGTTGCCAGCCTTTGGCTGTGCACCCGACATGCCGCCAAGACCTGCCGTGACAAACAGTTTCATGTTGTCGCCACCTACCTTGCGTGCCGCATTGATCACAGTAATGGTAGTGCCATGCACAATTCCCTGTGGACCAATATACATATACGAGCCTGCGGTCATCTGTCCGTACTGACTCACACCGAGTGCATTGTCTCTCTCCCAATCGTCCTGCTTAGAGTAATTGGGAATCACCATACCGTTCGTCACCACCACCCGTGGTGCATCCTTATGCGAAGGGAACAAACCAAGCGGATGACCAGAATACATCACCAATGTCTGCTCGTCTGTCATCTCGCTGAGATACTTCATCACAAGTCGATACTGCGCCCAGTTTTGGAACACGGCGCCGTTGCCTCCGTAGGTAATCAGTTCGTGTGGATGTTGCGCTACTGCCTTATCCAAGTTGTTTTGTATCATCATCATGATAGCGGCAGCCTGCTTGCATTTGTGTGGATATTCGTCAATGGGACGAGCGTGCATATCATACGTAGGACGGAAGCGATACATATAGATGCGTCCATAAGTCTTCAACTCGTCCAAAAACTCTGGTGCCAAGGTGGCATGAAACTTCTTTGGGAAGTAACGCAGTGCGTTGCGCAATGCCAACTTCTTTTCTTCTGGTGTAAGAATGTCTTTTCTCTTAGGTGCATGGTTCACCGTATGGTCATACGGTTGTGGATCGGGTAAGGTATTAGGAATACCTGCCCGAATGTCCGCCATGAATTCTTCGTGCGTCATTTTCTTTATCTTTAAGGTCTTATAATTTACTTTCTACTATTTTCATAATCTCTACTTCGGCTTGGTTTGCCTTGTCAATGAGTTGATTAGCCTCGCCCACCAACTGATCTGCTACCTCACGATTTTTCAGTCCAGAGGCGTTAATCTTGACATTGAGTCCTGCTCCTAAAACGGCAGCACGGGCAGCCAACACGCCCACACCAGCATCCGAAACGCTGTTGGGGTTGCCTTCTTGTGCCATCGCCTTACAGAGTTCAAACACTTTATAGGCAGCCTTCATGGTGTGAAGAGGTACCTGTGTGGCATAAAGGGTGGCGTCTTGAATCGCTGCGGAACGGGCTGCTTTGTCCTCGTCCGTCTTCTTAGGCAAGCCAAAGGCAGCCATGATGCGGTTGAAAGCCTCGGTATCCTCGTCGACAAGGTGCATCAGCTCTACCTTGATTTCCTGTCCTTTGTCTGCCCAGTTGCTGAACTCTTCCCAGCGATCATCCCATCCTGCCTTGTGACTTGACAGGTTGGCAACCATCGTTCCTAAGGTGGCACCTAATGCACCCATATAAGCGGAGATGGTTCCACCACCAGGAGCGGGAGACTCGCGCGAAGTCTCGTCGGCAAACTCTTTCACGGTAAGGTCTATCAGTTTGGCTTTCTTGTTATCGTCCTCCAACAGGTATTCAATGACCTTCTCACGAGGATTGAATGGTTTGAGGTCGTCTAATCCCAACGACTTGATAGCGATGGTCAAGATATCCTCTTCTGGAATACCAGTAGAGCGGTTCTGTTTCCGCAAGAAGTACTTGCCTGCATCTATCAATGTTCGCTTAGGAACCAGTCCTACTATCTCTGTTCCCGTGACACGAATGCCTCGGTTCTGCGCACAACGGCAAACCTCATCAAAGGCAACGTGCAATGGAGTGGCGTTGATATCCGTGATATTCATAGACACTTGCGCAATAGCGTATTCGTCAATATACCACCCTATCGCCTTTGTTCCTTTCAAGGTACCCGGTATCATGATGGTTTTGCCCTGCTCATCCTTCATTGGCTTACCCACAGGAGAGTTGCCCTCACGGCGTGGACGTCCCTTCTCACGCACGTCAAAGGCAATGGCATTGGCGCGACGAGTAGAGGTTGTATTGAGGTTGAAGTTGGTAGCAATCAGAAAGTCACGTGCGCCAACGGCAGTACATCCTGTGCGTGCCACACCTTCGTCAAAGGGGCGAGCCCCAAAGTCGGGTGCCTTAGCAGGGTCATTCATCTTCTCTGGCAGTGCCTCGTATTCTCCTGCACGACAAACAGCCAAGTTCTTACGCTCGGGCGTCCGTGCTGCAGCCTCATAACAATAACAAGGTACGTTGAGTTCGTTGGCGATCCGCTCTGCCAACTGCTGTGCGAGTTTTGCACATTCTTCCAATGTAATGCCAGCCACTGGGATGAGTGGACAAACATCTGTGGCACCCATTCGTGGATGCGCTCCATGGTGATTGCGCATATCAATGAGCTGGGCTGCCTTTTTCACGGCTTGGAATGCAGCTTCTAATACATTATCGGGCGAACCGACAAACGTCACCACCGTTCTATTGGTAGCCTCACCCGGGTCTACATCTAAAAGTTTGACACCCTTCACGCGCTCAATCTCATCTGTAATTTGCTTGATTACATGCATGTTGCGACCCTCGCTAAAATTAGGGACGCACTCTACGATTTGTTGATTTTTTGTCATTTTAATATGATTAGGTTTAAGTTGTTTTTCGTTTGATGTGGTAAAGGTATAAAAAAAGAATAAACCTGCAAAAAAAATATATCTAAAGGATGATAAACATGACCTTCTTTTTTTTGAACGATGGGAAACACCCCACCCATGGACCTCACAGAATTGAATGTTAAGGACATAATGATGATTTTCCCACAAGCTGTTTATCTTATTCTCGACAGGTATGGTGAAAATGTTGAAAAATATTGACTACCCTCTCAAATACTCGCGTATTTGCAACCAGACGCATGATGGCACGCAAATACGCGAATTTTGCAGTATGCTATGTATCAGCAACTTAGGAATTCCTATGCCTGATGAAGGTTGTAAGCATCAATGCTTTTACACCCGAAAAGCAATGACTTTAAATACAAAACCGATTGCTTTAACATGCCAAACTGTACCTTCTAGAAGACCAAAAGCAATGCTTTTAGGCGGACAGGCGCTAAATATAACCCAAAAACAACCGCGTGATGGCGAATATTTTTCTAGAATGAGAATTTAAAATAATGAAATAACTCAACAAAATGCGCTCTGCATACGCTATCCTGCCCTTGCTATGACAGCACCTTGAATCGGGCGAACTTCAATAGCAACTGCTTGGTTTCCGCATTCCTGAAGGCCACGGTGGCTTTTCGATTCTCGCCCTTGCCCTCCAGACGGAGTACGGTGCCAATGCCGAAACGCTGGTGCTCAATGGTGCAGCCCTCTTGTAAGCCTGAGGCATCAGGACTGGAGGAAGCGGCTGCCGCAGTTCGTCCACCGCTGGTCATGGCATCAGTTACCCGCTTAAAGTTCCCACCTGCCTGTTGGAGTTGGCGCTTAAAGGAGGTAGAGAAGGGGTCAACCGCCTGTTCAGGACGCTGAAGAGAGGTGATTTTCGGTTTGACATCAGCTTGGAACTGGCTGGCCACAGGTCGAGAGTTCTGCATACGCTCGCTATATCGTCGATAGTTATCATCAAAGAAGTGACTTCCACTGTAAGGCGCAAAGTTGGAATCATCGGACGCTTCGACTTCGAATTCGGATTCTATGTGTATAAAACGTGAATCAATGTCTTTGATAAATCTACTTGGCGTATCA
The DNA here is from genome assembly GCA_028726625.1 of Prevotellaceae bacterium. Classification (GTDB taxonomy): domain Bacteria; phylum Bacteroidota; class Bacteroidia; order Bacteroidales; family Bacteroidaceae; genus Prevotella. Next base: position 7,978 of record JAQYPT010000010.1, read on the forward strand.
AACTCCATCTTGCCAAATCGCCATCGGTTTTTGGCACTTGTCATGATACAATGCTTCTCTGCCCGGGTGATGGCCACATAGAGCAAACGGCGTTCTTCCTCCATCTCCCGCATCGAGCCCATCGACAGGGGACTTGGAAATATGTTTTCTTCCAGTCCAACGATAAAGACGGTGGGAAACTCCAGTCCCTTGGCGGCATGCACAGTCATCAGTGACACCCTACTCCCCTCACCATCATCGCTGTCCAAATCAGTGAGCAAAGCAACCTCCTGAAGATAGTCGGTGAGATAAATTTCGTTTTCTCTACCCTCTTCTTTCTTGCTTTCACAGAAATCTTGCATACCCGCCAACAGCTCTTCTACATTTTCTTGTCGGGCAAGTCCTTCTGGATCGCTATTGGAATAGATGTCGGCAATGAATCCACTTGTCTTCATAATCTCATTGCCCAACTGATATACATCTGTGTTAGAGGCTTTTAAGATATATCCCTCTATGAGTTCTTTAAATCGATTGATTTTGCCAAGTGTGCCTTGGTTCAGCTCCTGGAGATATTGTGCAGGATTGGATATGACCTGCCAGAAACTCACTGCATGGTTGCGAGCCGAGTCGGCTATCTTTTGGATAGTTACATTCCCGATACCCCTGGTTGGATAGTTAATGATACGCTTGAAAGCCTCTTCATCGTCAGGATTGACGACCAAACGAAAATAAGCGATAATGTCTTTAATCTCCTTGCGCTGATAAAAGCTCAAACCGCCATAGATTCGGTATGGAATGTTTTGCTTTCGCATCTCCTCCTCGAAACTTCGGCTTTGTGCGTTTGTTCGGTACAAGATGGCAAAATCGCTGTAGGGTGCGTTATCCTGTTTGGCAATACGCTTGATGTCCTTGCAAACCACGAATGCCTCTTCCTTGTCCGAATAAACGGGTTTAAAAATAATCTTTTCCCCCTCATCTTTCTCACTGAACACATCTTTGGGTATCTGCCGTTCGTTGTGCTTAATCAAACTGTTGGCTGCCTGCACGATTCTCTGTGTAGATCGGTAATTTTGTTGAAGCTTGAAGAGGCGCGAACCTTCGTATATCTGTTGGAAATCCAAGATGTTATCGATGTTGGCTCCACGAAATCCGTAGATACTTTGCGCGTCATCGCCCACCACGCAGATGTGACGATGCTCTTTGGTTAGCAGCCATACGATGCATTGCTGTGCGTAGTTGGTGTCCTGATATTCATCAACCAGCACATACTGAAAGCGCTCGCAATATTTCTGTCGGATGTCTTCATGCTCTTTCAGCAACTGGTGGGTCAGAACAAGCAAGTCGTCAAAGTCCATGGCATTAGCCTTACGGCATCGCTGTACATAAGCCTCGTAAACAGAATGAAGCTCGGGCATGCGACTGTTTCGGTCGCGATTCATGAATTCAGACCTACTGGAATAATCACGAGGCATGATGAGTTGGTTTTTGGCTTTGCTGATAATGGCATGTACTCCGGCTGGCCTGTACTGCTTGTCGTCGAGCCCCATTTCCTTGATGATGGACTTGAGCAACGACCGAGAATCACTTTCGTCATAGATGGTAAAGCCCGAAGTGTAGCCAATGGCATCGGCCTCGATGCGTAAAATGCGAGAAAAAATGGAGTGAAAAGTCCCCATTTGGATGTGCCTGGCTGTCTCTTGCCCAACCAACTGTGCGATGCGCTGCTTCATCTCGTTAGCCGCTTTGTTGGTAAACGTCAAAGCTAAGATAGACCATGGCTGCATGCCTTGTTGAACCAAATAAGCTATTTTGTAAGTCAACACACGCGTCTTGCCCGACCCAGCACCTGCGATAACCAGTTGTGGACCGTCGTTATAAGTAACAGCCAAGCGCTGTTCTTGGTTTAATTGCGACAATAAATCTTTCATCTTTTCTTGTGGTAGATACCTCCTTTGGTGGTGTTTGGATCAATATCCTCTCCTTCTTTTGGGAATGATGGAATGAATTTCATCTCATGCTCTATCTTTCTTTGTCTTAACCGGACATACCCACTGGGGGCTTTGCTGCTGAATCGAATGGGGTTTGGCAGCGTTGCGGCGATGAGTGCGCATTCTGATCGCGACAGATCACTGGCCGTTTTATCGAAATGATAGCGTGCTACGGCATCCACTCCATAAATCATGTCCCCCATTTCGATGGAATTCAAATACACCTCCATGATGCGTTGTTTGCTCCATATCAATTCAATGAGTGCGGTGAAGTAAACTTCAAAACCTTTTCTGACCCACGAACGGCCGGGCCAAAGAAAAACGTTTTTTGCCGTTTGTTGTGTAATCGTACTTGCTCCGCGCTTCTTTCCCGTCTTGTTTTTGATGTTATGAACCGCAGCTTTCTCGATGGCATTGTAGTCAAAACCATGGTGCAACAAGAATCGTTGGTCCTCACTGGCCATCACAGCAACAGGCATGTGTCGTGAAATATTGTCCATTGGCACCCAATGGTGATGCATCTTGAGCTCGCCTTTCTCGAAGCATCGAATTACCATCAAAGGAGTTATGTAGACGGGTATGAACCGGTAGGCGACAACAGTGAGGATTGATGTTGCCAAAAAGAGAATAATAGCCCAACGGAAGAATGATGCGATAATCTTCATGTTTCAATGAAAAAGGGGTACCTTGTAGCACCCCTTATAAATTTTACCTAATGTTTTATTAGTTAAGAGTTCCTGCATTTGCAGCTTCAACCATAGCCGGACTGGCATAGAGGAACACCTCCACGCGGCGGTTCTGCTGACGTCCTGCCTTGGTACGATTGTCGGCCACGGGTTGTGTACTGCCCTGTCCTACAACATTCTGGAACTGGCTGGACGGAACACCACAACTCTTGAGGTAGTTCACCACGCTGCGGGCGCGGTCGTTGCTCAATGGTATGTTGATGCCATCGTTACCAGTTGAGTCGGTATGTCCATAAACATCAATATGACAATCCTTGTTTTTCTTCAAAACGGTAGAGAACTTAGCCAACTCATTCTTGCTGGTTTGATTCAAATTAGCCTTGCTGCTGGCGAACAAAATGCCGCTGTCAAAGGTTACCTTCACGGCGTCAAGGCCATTTTTGTCTTTTACCTCTTCTACCTTAGCATTCTCCACTTGTGCTGCTGTTTCTTGTGCGACCTTGTCCATGTGACGGCCAATCATAGCACCAGCGCCAGCTCCTACCGCGCCACCGATGGCAGCTCCAACGCCTGCATTACCTGCTATCTTACCAATAATGGCTCCTAAGGCGGCTCCACCGCCAGCACCTGCCAAGGCTCCAGTTCCCTGTTTTGTAGAACAACTAAAGACGGTTAAAAGGCAAAGAGCCAATGTCATAAATTTCATTTTCTTCATAATCACTCAGTTTTGTGTTTATATTTATATTTGCAAAGATAATTCTTTTTATTGCATTATCATGCCCAAGTCAACATTTTTTTGTAATTTTGCGACAAATTTAAGCAATACAAACTTATGGTCAAAAGGGATATCACTAAAATGTTATATGATTTTCCCTATTATAGAAGAAAATAACTATTCATCAAGATAACATGGCAAAAGAATTAAAAGATTTGACCAAAAGGTCGGAAAACTATAGTCAGTGGTATAATGATTTGGTTGTTAAGGCTGATTTGGCTGAACAATCGGCAGTGCGTGGCTGCATGGTCATCAAGCCATACGGCTACGCCATCTGGGAAAAAATGCAGCAACAGTTGGACAAGATGTTTAAGGAAACAGGAGCACAAAATGCCTATTTCCCTCTTTTAATACCCAAATCATTCCTGAGTCGCGAGGCTGAACACGTGAAAGGGTTTGCGAAAGAATGTGCTGTAGTGACCCACTATCGCCTGAAATCCTCTGAAGAGGGAACGGGAGTGGAAGTAGATCCTGCTGCAAAACTGGAAGAAGAGCTGATTATTCGCCCTACCTCAGAAACCATTATATGGAATACGTACAAGAACTGGATTCAGTCTTGGCGCGACCTGCCATTGATGTGCAACCAGTGGTGCAACGTCATGCGCTGGGAAATGCGTACACGTCCATTCCTAAGAACATCAGAATTTTTATGGCAAGAAGGCCACACTGCCCATGCAACGCGCGAAGAAGCTGAAGAAGAAGCACAGAAGATGCTCAAGGTATATGCCGACTTTGCTGAACAATGGATGGCCGTTCCCGTGGTGCAAGGCGTTAAAAGCGAAACCGAACGCTTTGCCGGGGCCTTGGATACTTATACCATTGAGGCCATGATGCAAGACGGAAAGGCATTACAGAGCGGAACCAGTCATTTCTTGGGTCAGAACTTTGCCAAATCATTTGATGTCACCTATTTGAATAAGGAGAACAAACCAGAATATGTATGGGCGACAAGTTGGGGTGTATCTACACGACTGATTGGCGCACTCATCATGACCCACTCTGATGATAATGGTTTGGTATTGCCTCCAAAGCTGGCCCCCATACAGGTTGTCATCATTCCTATTGCTAAGAATGAGGAGCAGCTCAAGGCCATTTCTGATAAGCTGAATCCATTCATGGAGGACTTGAAAAAGCTTGGCATCACCGTGAAATACGATGACAGCAACAACAAACGTCCAGGATTCAAGTTTGCTGATTACGAGTTAAAAGGTGTCCCTGTGCGCCTGGTTATGGGTGGCAGAGATCTTGAAAACAACACGATTGAAGTGATGCGCCGCGACACTTTAGAGAAAGAAACCATCACTGTTGAAGGATTGACCGATTACATCCACAAGCTACTTAACGACATTCAAGCAAACATTCTGAAGAAAGCCAAAGATTATCGTGACGCTCATATTTATGAATGCGATAACTATGACGAGTTTAAAGAGAAGATAAAAGATGGTGGTTTCTTCCTTTGTCACTGGGATGGAACTGAAGAGACCGAGGCAAAGATTAAAGAAGAGACACAAGCAACTATTCGCTGTGTCCCATTTGGCTTTGAACAAACACCAGGTGTAGACATGGTTTCAGGTAAACCAGCTAAACATCGTGTCATCATCGCTCGCAGTTATTAATTATAAAACCATAAAAATGGACTGGATAATTGAATTGTTTACCAACAACGAGTCAGTTGCGCACATTGTTTTACTCTACGCAAGTGTCATCGCTGTTGGCGTTTTATTGGGAAAAGTTAAGATAGGTGGAATCTCTTTGGGCGTTACCTTCGTGCTCTTTGCAGGCATTGTTGCGGGACACATTGGATTCACCGCACCTGTCAGTCTGCTGACATTCATTCAGGATTTTGGACTGATTCTATTCGTTTTCTGTATCGGATTACAAGTAGGTCCTGGCTTTTTTGAAAGTTTCAAGCGTGGCGGTGTCACCCTCAACATGCTTACCACAACGGCTGTTTTGCTCAACGTCGCTGTGATGTTTGCCTGTTATTTCATCTTTTTCGACACCTCTGATGTGACCAATCTGCCCATGATGGTAGGAACACTTTATGGCGCCGTAACCAATACACCAGGCTTGGGCGCTGCTAACGAGGCACTCACCTCTGTTTTTACAAATGGTGATGTTCCACAAATAGCCAGTGGGTATGCCTGCGCTTATCCACTTGGCGTGTTGGGTATCATCGCTGCAACCATTGCCATACGCTTCATTTGCAAAATAAACTTGAATGAAGAAGAAGACAAACTGATGCAAACAGAAGAAGAAAACACGTCTGTCAAACCGTGCCAAATTCGTCTTAGCGTGGACAACACCTACATCGAGGGACGGTCGTTGCATGAGATTTCAGAATTCTTGAATCGAGAATTCATATGTTCGAGGCTGAAACATGATGACGTCATCCAGATACCAAATGGGGAAACCGTGGTGCACAAAGGCGACGAGATGCTCATCGTTTGTGCTGAGTCAGACGCTGAAGTCATCAAGAGCTTCGGACATGCTGCAGAGTTGCCTTGGGTTGAAGAAGAAAAGAAACAACCGATGATTTCTAAACGAGTAGTCATCACAAATCCGTCGATGAATGGAAAAGTACTGGGCAAGATGCATTTCTCCAGCATTTACGGTGTTAACATCACGAGAATCACCCGTCAGGGCATCGACTTGTTTGCCAGTCACGACCTTCACCTACACGTAGGCGACCGTATCATGATGGTAGGACATGAAGAAAACGTCAATCGCGTAGAACGTATGTTGGGCAACTCCATGCGACGACTCAACGCACCTAACATCGCAACCATCTTCATTGGCATCTTTATTGGAATCCTCTTTGGTAGTTTCCCCATTGCCATTCCTGGCATGCCTGTCCCCTTGAAACTAGGTCTTGCAGGCGGTCCGTTGATCATCGCTATCTTGATTGGGCGCTATGGTTATAGAATGAAGCTGGTGACCTACACCACAACATCGGCCAATATGATGCTGCGCGAGATTGGTTTGGTTCTTTTTTTAGCCAGTGTGGGTATCAAAGCCGGGGATGGATTTGTCAACACCGTCGTTCAAGGTGACGGATTGAAGTACGTCTACACAGGCGTTCTGATTACCGTCATTCCCATTCTCATTGTCGGCACCATTGCCCGCTTGAAGTACAAATTCAACTATTTCACCATTATGGGCATGATAGCAGGTACTTATACCGATCCACCTGCACTGGCATACGCCAATCAAGTTTGTTCGCATGACGCACCATCAACGGGTTATTCCACTGTTTATCCGTTAAGCATGTTCCTCCGCATCTTCACAGCTCAGCTCATTGTTCTATTCTGCTGCGGTTGATGTAAATTAGGATATTACCGTTTATCAAATTAATTTAGCATATAAGTCAGTCTGCAAGATGCAAACGTCATCATCAAACAATCATTTTGCAGAATGACTTATTTGGTAAATTAGTTTCACTTGTTTTGCTTAAGTACTTATGATGTGAGCCATCAACCTACCCTATAGATGGAGCGTATCAACCAAGAATAATTCTGCCAACAGCTGCTTTATATTTCTATTTAAATTAGCTTTTACTACATCACTTCCAATATTGTTAAAGAGATTATCGGACATAAGTTTGTTCGTTTTTTTTATCAAATTAATGCCTAAAAACGGTACTTACAAACTTTCAATCTAGAAAAAATCAATAGGCAGACAGAAACCATATCTTTGATTATTTTCATTCAAAATTGATTTATTGCACAAAAGCAATGAGTTAATTCGATAAACTACATCACTTAATCAAGCAAATAACATGCTCTTGGATGGCAAAAGCATGCCTATTGTACGCTAAAGTCAATGTTTTGAGCTTAAACAGCTTGAAAAATAGGTCAAAAAAGCTTTATTTTGACAGCAACTCTTTGGTTAACAACCACATAAACACATCGCTCATATTTGCCGTATTTGCCATCGAAAGTACGATTGTTTGCAAATACGTCAAAGAATAAAGCTTTCAATGTCAAGATAATTCATCATAGATACTGATTATTCTTTCATCCAGCCCACAAATGAAAAGCTATCACATGAAATCTTCGACAACATGCCTATCGCTTACTGGCTATGAATGCCTGTCTGCGCTTTTTTGAAAAAAGTCACTGGAATTTTATCTTAAAGTCAGCTATTTATTTCTGTTTATCAACTTTTTATCTTAATTTTGCATCACTACTATTCTAGGACATTTGTGACAAATGACTTTGGAGCAGCTATTACTAGATGCATAAACTAGATAACGAACTAAACTAGAAATTGATTTTAAATCAACGTAACCATCCAATATTAGCCGTCTTTCACACTAACAAATAACCCTTATATGTCTGGCAGCATATAAGGGTTGTTTGCTATTTGAAGTTTGAAGGTAGCATTTTCGTGAGTTCCTCCTCCGTCATATCTGGCAGGGGCC
>JAQYPT010000011.1 GCA_028726625.1 Prevotellaceae bacterium
TTATTTATATTGCTTACATCATTACTCTCCCAAGCCATAGGATCCCAATCTCCATCCCTGCTTTCACAGGAACAAAGGAAGCCTAATCCTACAATCAGAAACGCTAAAATATTTTTCATCGCGATATAACAGAATATTCAAAATTATATTTGTAGTAATGTGGCTGCCCACAACGAGTGACCTCATTATCATATATTTCCAAACCACTATTCGTGTCAAAGACTTTACTCAAATAATATCCATTACCCGTTGGCGGAATTTATTTAAGTTGATAAATATGCGTAAAAAGTTGCACATGTTGTTGGTTTTTAGCAACTTGTTGATGTTCAAAACATTAAGTTCAAACCATCGTATGCACAACCTTTATACAAAATTCGTCAAAATTCTTGAGATATGCAAGCAATTCTCTGAAAATCTCGTCAATGAATTTGGTAATGTACTGCTCACATGATGACATCCATCAAACAAGTCGCATCGGCAACAGAGATTCAATATCAACCTGAACGTGATAGTTTAAGATTGGTTGTTCTTTTATCAATACACTGAAAATTATTTTGACAACCATCCTGCTGATAATTTGCGTGTAGACAAACAAACTTGCATCCATGCGCAAATACGCTGAATATGGAGAAGTTTGTATGTTGTTGGTATACTGTATGTTGAGTTTTAATGTGAATAGATACCCCCGTTATTGATGTTTTTTGAGAGCCAAAAGCATTGCTTTAAGCCGCTTATAAACATGCTTTTGTCGTGCCAAGGCATGTAAATTGGACCTCAAAGTGATGTTTCTTGCCGGCTCATCTCATTGCTTTAAGTGAAAAAGGTGTTTTTTCTTGTCAAATTAGTGCCTGCATGCATCCCGTAGGCCTATCGTTTTTTTCCAGATTGAAAGTTTTGAAAGGTCGTTTTAGGGGCTAAAAACAATCAAAAAATAGGACATTTAGGGCGAGCGATCCACCACCCTCCGTCAAACAAAAATGGGGTACATCCTTACGGACATACCCCAATGATAGGTTTTCATGACGTGCTGGCCGTGCAGCTGTACCCGCGCTCTGCATGCTCTGGCGGATGCAGTGCAGCTGGCAAAGGCCCACCGTTCGTCATTAATTTTTGAACGTCAGCCCATGGTCATCGGCATCGATGATGATGGGTTTGTCGTTCATTACGTCGCTAGCCAGCAGCTTCTTGGACAGGTCGTTCAAGACATAGCGTTGGATGGCGCGCTTCACCGGGCGGGCACCGAACTCGGGATCATATCCCACCTTGCCAAGGAAGTCGATGGCATTGGGTGTCCATTCCAAGGTAAAGCCTTGTTCCGACAGCATTTTCTTCACGGCGTTCATCTGCAATTTCACCACGCTGTCAATCTCAGTCCGGGTCAGAGGCAAGAACATGATGGTCTCGTCGATACGGTTGAGAAACTCCGGACGGATGGTCTTCTTGAGCATTTCCATGACCGTATGCTTGGTTTCTCGCAACTTGTCCTCGCGGTTGTTTGCGTCGATGCCAGCCATTTGCTCTTGGATGTACTGGCTGCCCAGGTTAGAGGTCATGATGATGATGGTGTTCTTGAAGTTCACCGTGCGTCCCTTGTTGTCGGTAAGCCTACCGTCGTCCAGCACTTGCAACAGAATGTTGAATACATCTGGATGTGCCTTCTCTATCTCGTCGAACAAGATGACGCTGTAAGGCTTGCGCCTGACGGCCTCGGTCAGCTGTCCACCCTCATCGTATCCTACATATCCCGGAGGTGCTCCGATGAGCCGTGACACGCTGAACTTTTCCTGATACTCGCTCATGTCGATACGCGTCATCATGCTTTCGTCATTGAAAAGATATTCGGCCAGTGCCTTGGCCAGCTCGGTCTTACCCACGCCAGTGGTTCCTAAGAAGATGAACGAGGCGATAGGACGTTTCGGATCATGCAGTCCGGCGCGGCTTCGGCGCACCGCATCGCTCACGGCCGTGATGGCCTCATCTTGCCCGATCACCCGTTTGTGCAGCTCGCTTTCCAGATGCAAGAGCTTGTCTTTCTCGCTTTGCAGCATGCGTGTGACGGGAATGCCGGTCCATCGGCTCACCACTTCAGCGATGTCATCTGCCGTCACCTCCTCGCGCACCATGGCTTCTCCGCCCTGTGTGGCCTTCAGTTGCAGCTTGATGTTGTCGATGTCGTCTTGCAAACTTTTCAGCTTACCATACCTTATCTCGGCCACCCGTTCGTAGTTGCCTTCACGTTCGGCGCGGTCAGCTTCAAACCGCAGGTTCTCCATCTCCTGCTTGTCCTGTTGTATCTTGTTCACCAAGTTCTTCTCGCTTTCCCACTTAGCCCGGAACGACTGTTCCTCCTCGTGCAGTTCGGCGATGTCTTTGTCGAGTTGTTTGATCTTCACCTCGTCGTTTTCTCGCTTGATGGCTTCGCGCTCAATCTCCAATTGTTTGAGCTTACGGGTAATCTCATCCAACTCCTCTGGTACCGAGTCGCGTTCCATACGCAGTTTCGCGGCGGCCTCGTCCATCAGGTCGATGGCCTTGTCTGGCAAGAATCGGTTGCTGATGTATCGCTCTGACAGTGTTACGGCAGCAATACAAGCGTCGTCCTGAATCCTCACTTTGTGATGGTTCTCGTACCGCTCTTTCAGTCCGCGGAGGATGGAGATGGCACTCAACTCATCAGGTTCGTCCACCATCACCGTTTGGAATCGCCTTTCCAGTGCCTTGTCTTTCTCGAAATACTTTTGATATTCGTTGAGCGTGGTGGCACCAATGGCCCGCAATTCGCCACGCGCCAGAGCCGGCTTCAGAATGTTGGCGGCATCCATGGCACCTTCACCACCGCCTGCACCCACCAAGGTGTGAATCTCGTCAATGAAGAGAATGATTTCGCCCTCGGCGTGAGTCACTTCCTTGATGACGCTTTTCAGACGTTCTTCAAACTCGCCCTTGTACTTGGCTCCGGCCACCAGTGCGCCCATGTCCAGCGAGTAGAGCTGCTTGTTCTTTAAGTTCTCGGGCACGTCACCTCGTACGATACGCCCGGCCAAGCCCTCCACAATGGCGGTCTTACCCGTACCCGGCTCACCTATTAATATAGGGTTGTTCTTGGTACGGCGGCTCAATATCTGGAGCACGCGGCGTATCTCCTCATCCCGTCCGATAACGGGATCCAACTTTCCGGAACGAGCTTCCTGCACCAGGTTCTTGGCATACTTATCAAGTGCCTGATAGTTTTCGTCGCCGCTCTGGCTCTGTACCTTCGAACCTTGTCGCAACTCATCAATGGCTTTGGTCATGTCTTTTTCCGTACAGCCTGCATCCTTGAGAATACGACTGGCCGAAGAATTAACTGTGAGCAAAGCCAACAGCATAGGTTCGAGGCTCACGAACTGGTCGCCAAAGCGTTGGGACAAATCCATGGTCTTTTGCAAAACCTTGTCGGTGTCATTGCTCAGGTAGGGTTGTCCGCCCGATACCTTGGGCAAGTGTTCAATCTCGCTCTGCGCCAATGCCTCTATCTGAGAAGGATTAACGCCTAACTTTTGAAAAATAAACGTTGTCACGTCCTTCCCTTTGTTCAGCAGGGCGAGCAACAAGTGAATGGGTTCAATGGTCTGTTGCCCAGCGTTTTGTGCCAGGTTCACAGCCTCTTGAACGGTTTCTTGTGCTTTAATTGTAAATTTATCGAATGTCATAGTCCTTTTTTCCTTTCTTTTTTAATCATTTCTTTAACTGCTTCATGATGTCCAAAAGGTGTGCCTTTGTATAGTGATGCGCCAATGTGGCGGTTTTATTGTGTCAAATTGGCCGATAAAGAACTTGCGGATTTCCATGTGTCTGCCTGTCTGTCTGTGATTTGTTTTGCAATGGAGAGAGGTTTTATTTCAGCAGGTTGCTGCTTCAATATAGGATAAAAGAATGTGATTTCTTATGGCTATTAAGCGTTTTTTGTTACCTTTGCATAAAATAGGCTGCACCTCAACAAAGTAAACAAGTTTCCTTTGTTTTCGGCTTGCTCTATTTTTGCATAAGATAGGCATCGCCTCAGCAATTCAAGCCAGCTTGATTGCCTTCGGCTCGCACTATCTTTGCATAAGATAGGCATCGCCTGTTTACCCCAATTGATTTGAACATTGATTATCATTAAAATAAAATTGATTATGAAACCAACATTATTACTGCTTGCTGCCGGTATGGGTAGCCGTTATGGAGGATTGAAACAACTTGACGGTTTGGGACCTAATGGGGAAACCATCATGGACTATTCTATCTATGACGCCATTAAAGCAGGTTTTGGTAAAATTGTATTTGTCATCCGAAAAGACTTTGAAGACGAGTTCAGAGAGAAAGTTTTGTCTAAATATGCAGGACATATTCCTGCCGAAGTGTGTTTCCAGGCCATCGACAAACTGCCGGAAGGATTTACTGTTCCTGAAGGTAGAGAAAAGCCATGGGGTACCAATCATGCCGTGATGATGGCCGAAGAATTGATTAACGAACCGTTCTGTGTCATCAATTGTGACGACTTCTACAATCGGGATGCATTCATGGTGATTGGAAAGTTCTTGGCCAATCTTCCAGAAGGCTCAAAAAACAACTATGCCATGGTGGGCTTCCGCGTAGGTAATACGTTGTCGGAGAATGGAACCGTGGCTCGTGGTATTTGCGAAAAGAACGAGCAAGGAAACCTGGCCACCGTTGTAGAACGTACCGAAATCATGCGTGTTAACGGAGCTGTATGTTACAAAGATGAGCAAGGAGAATGGGTGGCTGTAGACGACAACACGCCCGTATCGATGAATATGTGGGGATTTACACCCGATTATTTTAAGTATAGCAATGACTATTTCAAGGAGTTTCTCTCTGATCCGAAGAACATGGAGAACCTTAAGGCAGAGTTCTTCATTCCATTGATGGTTAATAAGTTGATTCAAGAGGGAACGGCTACCGTGAAGGTGCTTGACACTACCAGCAGGTGGTTTGGCGTTACTTATGCGGCAGACCGTCAGGATACCGTGGATAGGATTCAGTCGCTAGTTGACCAAGACGTATATCCTAATCAGTTATTCTGAGGGATGAGTTTTTGAGTTTATAAGTTTTTGAGGTTTTTGAGTTATTGCGTTTTTAAGTTGGTGGGTGATTGCCTTTGTGCCAAACAGCCATCAACTTGAAAACGATGATATTCTCAACGTACATTCGTTACATGAACATAGACATTTTAGCACCAGAAGAGTTGGAACTGCTGCGGCAGCTAATAGCTGATGCTCAACATATTATTATCTGCGGACACAAGTCGCCTGACGGTGATGCGCTGGGCTCTTCATTGGCTTGGTGTGATTATCTGAAAAACCAATGTGGCAAGCAGCCCACTGTCGTAATGCCCGATGCTTATCCCGATTTCTTGCGATGGTTGCCCAACAGCGACCGTATCGTACGGTATGACAAGCATCAGGAGGAAGTGAAACAACTGTTTCAGAAGGCCGACTTGGTGTTTTGTCTCGACTTTGGCAGCACTGGGAGGGTAGACGAAATGAAGCCCGTACTGGAAGCAAGTCCTGCCAAAAGGGTGATGGTAGACCATCACACCAACGCCGACATGGATACGGTTTTATCCGTATCCCGGACTGATGCCAGCAGCACCGGCGAACTGATCTTCCGCATAATATGGCAGTTGGGTGGCTTTGAACGGATGACGTGCCAGGGTGCCGTGCCCATCTATTGTGGTATGATGACCGATACGGGCGGCTTCACCTACAATTCGTCCCGTCCGGATATCTTCTTCATCATCAGTCAGTTGTTGACAAAAGGATTCGACAAGGACAAGATTTACCGCAATGTTTACAACAACTACAGTCAGTGGGCCATACGGTTGCGGGGCTACATGATGTCACAAAAGCTAAATGTCTTTGAGGATTTTCATGCCTCTTATTTTGCCATCTCCCGCAGTGACATGCGCGATTTCCATTTCGTGAAAGGCGATGCAGAGGGCTTGGTTAACGTTCCGCTTTCCATCAAGGGCATGAAGTTGTCCGTTTCATTGCGTGAAGACGACCGTAAGGATAACCTGGTGTGGGTGAGTCTGCGTTCGGTAGATGACTTTCCTTGCAATGAGATGGCGGCCGAATTCTTCAATGGGGGAGGGCATGTCAATGCCAGTGGTGGTAGGCTTTATTGCTCTTTGGCCGAGGCTGAAAAGGTAGTTAGGCAGGCTTTCATACATTATGAGGATCGGTTAAAACGAAAATAGCCAACGTACGGCAGTTTGTTCCTATCGTCAATAATCTATAAAAGCAAAGCTTTTCTTTTGTCGTTTTCCCGACTTTAACTATCTTTGCAGATGACTGTAGATATCATAAAAGATGAGAAGAATTATATTTCCACTATTCGCCTTGTTGTCCATCTGCTTCTTGGCATCTTGCCGTGACAACAAGACCTATGCAGATCAAAAGGCAGCGGAGCGCAGTGCCATCAACAAATACATTGCCGATTCGGCTGTGCAGGTCATTTCTGAAGAGACGTTCGCGTCGCAAGGTTACACGACAAACGTGCAACGCAATGAGTTTGTCTTGATTTCCAGCAGTGGCGTTTACATGCAGATTATTCGAAATGGAGTGGGCGAGAAAATCAAAAATGGCGAGACCGTTGATGTTCTTTGTCGTTTTAAAGAACGTAACTTGATGACCGACTCCTTGCAACTTTCGAACGATGTACTGTTTTATTCAGCCGTGGTGGATAAGATGAAGGTTCGTAATACAAGCGGAACGTTTACGGCTTCGTTTGTAAAGGGTGAGAGCGTGATGTCAAGTGCTTTCAATACAACAGAGGTACCTGCAGGTTGGCTGGTTCCGTTCAGTTATATCCATGTGGGCAGACCCATGAAAGAAGGCGACGAGATAGCCAAGGTGCGGTTGATTGTTCCGCATACCAGCGGACATAACTATGCGCGACAGAGCGTTTATCCGTGTCTGTATGACATTACGTATCAACGAGGTAGGTAAGAAAAACCTGTGAACAACTTGATATAAAAACTAACATTAAACAGGAAACATCATGACGTTAATCAAATCAATTTCAGGAATTCGGGGTACCATTGGAGGTCGTTCGGGCGACACGTTGAACCCGTTGGACATCGTCAAGTTCACATCTGCTTATGCTACGTTTATCCGTAGAAGTGGAAAGTCGCAGAGCAATACCATTGTGGTGGGACGCGATGCGCGCATTTCAGGTGAGATGGTGAAGAACGTGGTGTGTGGAACGTTGATGGGAATTGGTTATGATGTCATTAACATTGGATTGGCTACGACGCCCACAACCGAACTGGCTGTGCGTATGACACAGGCGGCTGGGGGCATTATCATCACTGCGAGTCATAACCCAAGACAATGGAATGCACTGAAATTGCTCAATCATGAAGGCGAATTTCTTACAAAATCGGAAGGAAACGAGGTGCTTGACATCGCTGAAAGTGAAGATTTCAACTATGCGGATGTGGATCATTTGGGGCATTATTCTGAAGACGCTTCATTCGACCAACGCCATATTGAGAGTGTGTTGGCACTGAAGTTGGTTGATCGGGAGACCATCAAAAAAGCTCATTTCAAGGTTGCCGTGGATGGTATCAACAGTGTTGGTGGCATCATTCTGCCAAAACTGTTGAACGAATTGGGCGTTGAATATACGCTTCTGAACGGTGAACCCACGGGTGATTTCGCACACAACCCAGAGCCATTGGAAAAGAATTTGGGGGGTATCATGCAGGAAATGTCCAAAGGTGGCTACGACCTGGGTATCGTTGTTGATCCAGATGTAGACCGCTTGGCGTTCATCTGTGAAGATGGTACCATGTTTGGTGAGGAATACACGCTGGTTAGTGTGGCTGACTATGTGTTGAGTCATACACCTGGCAACACCGTTTCAAACCTCAGTTCTACACGTGCTCTGCGTGATATTACAGAGAAACATGGCGGACAGTACATGGCTTCAGCCGTTGGAGAAGTGAACGTTACCACAAAGATGAAGGAGGTGAATGCCGTCATCGGTGGTGAAGGCAATGGCGGAGTGATTTATCCGGAGAGCCATTATGGTCGCGATGCCTTGGTTGGTATTGCCCTCTTCCTCTCTTCTTTGGCACATAAAGGCTGTAAAGTGAGTGAGCTTCGCAAGTCTTACCCCAACTATTTCATGGCGAAAAATCGTATTGACCTGACACCAGAGACTGATATCAGTGCCATCTTAGATCGTATCAAGGAAATGTATGCGGATGAAAAGGTGACAGATATCGATGGTGTCAAGATTGATTTTGCTGACAAATGGGTTCACTTGCGAGCCAGCAACACGGAGCCTATCATTCGTGTTTACAGCGAGGCTGCGACAATGGAAGAGGCTGAGAGTCTTGGTCGTAAGCTCATGGATGTGGTTTATGAAATGCAATAAGACGTATGGCTTGGTCGGCATCTGCCAATCATCAAACGTCAAAATCCCCAAGGCGACACGTCGTCTTGGGGATTTTGGTAAGTATGCGGAACATCTTTTCCCTGATGCTTGTATGGGGCTTTAGCTGAAAATCATGGTTCCCAATGTTTTTGCCAGCCATATCAGCAGGGCAATCATCATGGCAATGGCGATGATAAAGAAAACGAGGAAGACCGCAGCTTGCAATGCCCGTTTGTTCACTTCCTTGATGATGGCTTTGTCGTCGTAGATGAATCCGTCGATGAGCGCCATGTTCTTCTTGTTAGAACGGTGGAAAAATCAATGACATTGCCGACGTAGAATGGAATCAGTCCTAACAGCACGTCACGCAAAGTGTTGTTCAACACTGCCAGGGTGAGCGGAATTGAATGCAGTTTGAACATGGCGAAGTAGACATGTGTTAAGCCAAAAAAGGCGGTCACGGCGTCACCTACTCCTCCTGGAACCAGTCCAGCGACACCATCAAGGTAGTATTTGTCCAGATAGGTGGTGATGTATTTCATCGACTGGTATAGCTTGCTGTTCATCAATTGTCCTTTTCTTTCTGGTGAGCTCATTGTTCGTTCTATATTAATTGTTTTGTTTTTGTTCTTCCGAGTGGTCAGCTATGGCTTGGATGTTGCGCATCAGTCCCTCGTATTTTGCTCGTTTTACCGCACTTTTTTTGAATAACCGGCGGTAATCATCTTCTGAAAGTTGTAACCATTTCTCGCGTGTCATGGATAAGAACTCTGGCTTCGGTTGCAACTCTGGTGTGTTGTTGGGTATGGAGAAGCGGTTCCATGGGCATGCTTGCTGACAACGGTCGCAGCCGTAAACGGTATTTCCCATCTTCTCGGCGATATCTTTTGAGATGTCTCCACGGTTCTCTATGGTTTGGTAGGAGAGGCATCTGTTGGCGTCGAGCGGTCCGTCTATGGTGATGGCGCCAGTGGGGCAGGCATCAATGCACGCATGACAATTGCCACAATCGCTGTGCATGGGTTCATCGTAGTCTAACTCAATAGTCAAAAACAGCTCGCCAAGGAAAAACATGCTCCCAGCTTTTGGGATGATCAGTTGATGGTTACGGCCAATCCAACCCAGTCCTGCACGAGTGGCCCAATAACGCTCCAGCACAGGCGCAGAGTCGCAGAAAACCCGAAAATAGACATCCCCCTCCTCCTTGTTCGGTTCATCCTGCATGCGCAGTTCCTTGAAATCAAATTTCAATGCCAGCTGTCTTAGCTTTTTCTTGACAATGTCGTGATAGTCTTCGCCGTAGGCATACGCCGCAAACTGTAGTTGATCGGAGGGAATGTGCTGCGCTGGTGTATAGTTCATGGCAACCGACACGATGCTTTTCACGCCTTTCATGAGCAGTCGTGGGTCCAGTCTCATGTCGGTATGGTTGCGCATATAGTCCATATCAGCCTGTCGTCCCTCGTCAATCCACTGCCTTACATGTTGGGCGTTGGTGTCGTCAACGGCTTCAGCGCGTGCAATTCCGCAAGCAAAAAAGCCGAGGTTTAATGCCTCAGCCTTCAACTCACTCGAAAGTCTTGAATTCATATCCTTGTTCTTTCAGCCATTTCAAGGCCTCTGGTAGGGCGTATCGTAGCTTGTCGATGCTTTTTGTCGAATCGTGAAAGGTGATGATAGACCCGTTGCGGGCATATCGCTTGACGTTTCTCAACACATCTTCTGCCGTCATCCACTTGGAGTAATCTCGGGTCACGAGGTCCCACATCACGATTTGATAGCGTCTGGACAGCCACCAATATACCGACCATCGCATCCATCCATGGGGCGGACGAAAGAGGTGGGCGTGTATCAGTTCGTTGGCTTTCTGGATGTTGATGCCATAGGTCAGTGCCCAATGTTTGAGCGACCCCATGTGGTTGAAGGTGTGATTCCCTATCTGATGGCCTTCCTCTACGATGCGGTTGTACAAATCATGATAGCGTAGTACGTTCTCGCCCACCATGAAGAATGTGGCCTTGGCATTGTATTCAGCCAGTGTGTCGAGGATGAAAGGCGTGGAACTGGGTATCGGACCGTCGTCGAACGTCAGGTAAACCGACCGCTCATTTCTATCCATTCGCCACAGGGCGTTGGGGTATAACCACCGTAACCATTTGGCTGGTTGCTCAATGAACATGCTTTATTTTCTTCTTTTTCTTTAAGAATTGATGCCGAGAACCAATTAGTCTGACTGACATGCTTGTGTCCCGGCATCAACATTTATCATGAATCACTCTA
The DNA here is from genome assembly GCA_028726625.1 of Prevotellaceae bacterium. Lineage (GTDB taxonomy): Bacteria > Bacteroidota > Bacteroidia > Bacteroidales > Bacteroidaceae > Prevotella. Next base: position 10,711 of record JAQYPT010000011.1, read on the forward strand.
AAGTGCGACCGCCTTTTCGTGCATATAGGTTGTACCGTCGGTTCAATTCGTCCATCTGTTTTTTTGCCCATGCGGTGTCGAAGAGTGAAGTAATCTTGTTCACTTCCATCATCAGTTGGAAGTATAGCATGCAATCTTCTTGTGATGCAAGGAATCTAGTGCCATCCAAACTAAGGTACCAGTCTGCATATTGCGTATGGTCTTTCCATAGTTTTTGAAGGATATGCTTTGCCTTTGCTTTCTGGCCCAGCAGCACATAGGCGCGTGCCATGTCCAAAGAGCCACTCTTCCAGCTTATCGGTACATTGTATTCAGGTATCACACGTTCGGCCTTGGCCAATGCCTTGGCAGCTTTATCGGTCTTGCCTTCCTTGAGTAGCTCTGTAGCCAGCTGTGCGAATAGGCGTCGGTGTGTCACGCACATGCCCATGGTGGTTTCGTCGATGTAGAGGCCTTTCTTCTCCAGTCCGCCGTATTTGTAGCGGTTCATGAGGTTGTTGTAGGCCTTTTCGGTGTCGAAGTTCTTCACGCCGGGTTTGTTGGTGGTGAAAGGTGTGATGCGGTTCACCAGTCCTTCACTCACGAAGTTGTCACCCAGGTTCATGTAATATCTGGCGGCAACGGTTGTGGCGACGTAGATAGGTCGTGTCCATCCGCACTCAGCAATCATCTCCAGCATCATCATGTCGCCCTTGTACAGAGCGCGCTTGCCTGCCAGTGAGATTACCATCTTGTCGGGGATGGTGTCGGAAGCCATCATCATACCGCTCTTCCTCACGGCCTCTTTGTCGATGGTTACATATACCGTGTCGGTGGGGATGACGTGCCTGTCTTCGTCTTTCGACCGCATCCAGTATTTGATGATGTTCTTTAACTCGAACGGCTCATCGCCGAATTGCTTCCTGGCCTCTTCGGGATAATCCCTATAGTATTGCTCCAACTCTTTCTTCCACTCGCTCTGGATAGGCACAGCCTCGTTGGTTCCCGAGCAATAGTCTAATCTTGGCCAGCTGATAGGAACAGATGGCGAGTCGTAGGCAGGCCGCTTCATCTGGTCAATGTACCAGTCGGTCTGCAGATAGCTCAGGTTACATACCCTGGCGTCGGTTCGTACGCCCTCCACATCCTGGTTGTACCAAAGTGGGAAGGTGTCGTTGTCGCCGTTGGTGAAGAGTATTGGGTAGCTTTTATCCTGCAAGGTCATGAGGTAGTTCTGCCCAAAGTCGCGGCAGGTGTACCGCCCGCTTCGGTCATGGTCGTCCCAGTTCTGGCTGGCCATCTGCACGGGTACCAGCAAACAGACTACGCCTGCAATGGCTGCCAGTACCGTCTCGTTGAGCTTGAGATACTTATTCAGCAGGTCGATGATGGCTGCCACGCCGATCCCACACCAGATGGCGAAGGCGTAGAACGATCCCGCATAGGAGTAGTCGCGTTCGCGAGGCTGCAATGGAGTTTGGTTTAGATAGATTACAATGGCCAATCCTGTCATGAAGAACAGGAAGAATACCACCCAGAACTGACGGATGCCTCGTTTGCCTCGCCATGCCTGCCAGAACAGTCCGATGAGTCCCAACAGCAGCGGCAGCATGTAGTACACGTTGTGTCCCTTGTCATTTTTCAGCTCATCGGGCAGCTTGCTCTGGTCGCCCAGTCGTGGATTGTCAATCAATGGAATGCCCGAAATCCAGTTGCCGTGTTCCAGTTCGCCGTTGCCCTGTATGCCATTCTGGCGACCAGCGAAGTTCCACATGAAGTACCGCCAATACATAAAGTTGCATTGGTAGCTTAAGAAGAAGCGCAGGTTCTCCCATTGCGTTGGCACCTTCACCATGATGTTTTCACCACAGCGGTCGTATGGCACCTGTGTGCCATCCACGCCGCCCATCCAACTCTCGTAGGCCGTGGCGTGGTCTGACGAGTGCATGCGTGGGAAGAGCATGTTCTGTGCGTAGATGTATTTGGAGTTGTGCGTCACAACAAAGTATGAGTCCTTCTCGTCCTTACTTGCTTTTTCCTTCTGTGCGTATATGGGTTCTCCCTCGGTCATACTGGGAATACATTGGTTGCCCTGCACATCAAGCTTTACTTGGGAGGTATAAGCCTGTCCGTAGAAGAGCGGACGGTAGCCATATTGGTCTCTACTCAAGTATTTACCTAATGTGAAAATGTCCTCGGGTGAGTTCTGATCCATCGGAGGGTTGGCCGCCGAGCGTATCACAATGAGTGCATAGCTCGAGTAACCTATCATGAGCATCAGTAGTCCTAGTAGCACAGTGTTCTTGATGCGCGCGCTGATGAGCGGCACTCGCTTCTTCTCAACCTTGTTTGTATAGTTGAGTACGAACCACAGCAGGGCCAACACTACTACGCCGATGCACACCGCACTCCAGCCATAGCCGTAGAACGGGATGCCCAACATGGCCACCGACAGTATGAAAGCAATATTCATGCGGCGGTTGCTTTGTCCCGCATAGCTCTCGTAGATGGCCCACACCACGGTGGCTACCAGCAATAGGATGTACACGATGGTACCCGTGTTGAACGGCATGCCGAGTGTGTTAACGAAGAAAAGCTCGAACCATCCGCCCACGGTGATAATGCCCGGGATGAGTCCGTACAGCACACCAGCCACTATGACAAACGAAACAAGCAGGGCAATAAGTGAGCCCTTGACCTCGATGTCGGGGAACTTGCGGTACACAAACACCAGCACAATGGCCGGGATGCACAGCAGGTTGAGCAGGTGTACGCCGATGGATAGCCCCGTCATGTAGGCGATTAGCAGCAGCCAACGGTCGCTGTGGGGTTCGTCAGCGTGGTCTTCCCATTTCAAGATGAGCCAGAATACAACAGCCGTGAATGCCGATGAGTAGGCATACACCTCGCCCTCGACGGCCGAGAACCATGCCGTGTCGCTGAAACAGTAAATCAGTGCGCCCACCATGCCTGATGCCTCGATGGCGATGAGTTTTCCCAGTGACAGACTGTCCCAGTCTTTCAGGATAAGTTTGCGCGTGAGGTGCGTAATAGTCCAGAACAAGAACAGTACCGTGACGGCACTCAGCAGTGCGCTCATGATGTTGACCATGAGGGCCACCTTAGATGGATCACTCACAAACTGCGTGAAGAGATTGGCCGTAAGCATGAAGAATGGTGCCCCCGGCGGATGCCCTACTTCCAGTTTGTAACCTGTGGTGATGAACTCTGGACAGTCCCAAAAGCTGGCTGTCGGCTCTACAGTAAGACAGTAGGTGATGGCTGCCACGAGGAAGGCAACCCATCCAACCACATTATCTACTAATCTGAATTGTTTCATTGGTGTAACGATGTATAATAATTTTGCATCCTATTGATAGGCTGTCCTTTCTTTGCTTGTTATGCTATTTGTAAGCAAAAAACTCGTTGATGGTCAACGTAACATCCTATATTTTGCAAAGGTACGCAAAAACTATTAAAACAAGTGGGGTGAAAGACTTAAAAAATGTGACATCGGCATTTGTGAAATGATTGGAGGATACGGATGTCTGATGACGAACCTTTTACCTTTATTTGGATTTTTCGCTGGCCAGCCTGTCCTTTCTCTCTATCGCTTCCTTTGCTTTTTGTTTCAACCGTGCGATGCGTTCCAAGGCATGACGACGAGTATGGATGATTTGGTAGCGGTAAACCAAACAGGTGAGTAGGAAATAGGCCAGTACCTGCACCCATAAAACTTGGTATTCTGTTTTGATGTCAGCCAGCGTGGCTCCCATGCCATTGATGCGCAAGAATCCTCTAATGCCGAAGGTGGATGGGAATAGATAGGAAACTCCTTGCCATGCTCCAGGTATGTTGTGTTGCGGCCATGAAATGCCTGTCATGAATAATAAGGGAATGGATGTGAAGACAACCAGCAGGATGACGTTCTCGCGATAGCGGACCATACACGACAAGGCCATGCCGAAGAAGATGCAAGCCAGGATGTATGGAACGAGCAAACCCAACAGTGCAGCTCCAGACGCAAGGGTGGTAAAGCCGAAAAGCCTGGGCACTATCAATGACAGGTAAGCTCCGATGACTGCATAGAGCATGAAGTAGGCCATAGATTTGCCCATGACGATGCGGAATATGCCATTGTAATGCCGGCTGATGGGTACAAGGTCTTTGTAGCGATTGTTCTCTCTGGCCGTTCCTGCAGCCAGACCGATGCCCAACAACAGTGTCTGCTGCATGATCATCATCAGCACACCGGGGATGAGCGCATTGCCGTATCCGCCCGTTGAATTGAATATTTGAACATCGTCCACGGCCAGAGGTTGTGCTGCTATCTCATCATCTCGGTTGGTGTATCCGCCCGCCTGTTGCAGCTGCAGCTCGGTGTTCAGCATGCTGGCCACCTCCTGTGTACTTTGATAAATGGCTTTATAGGTGAGCATCAGGCTCATGTCGCAGTAAAGGCTAACGTGGGATTGTTGCCCTCGGTATAGTTTGTTTGAGAAGTCAGCGGGAAAATACAGGATGCCATGAACCTTTTGTCGAGCTACCAGTTCACGTGCTTCGTTTAAGCTGTTGACATGGTAAGTCACGTCGGTGCCGGGCGAAGCGTCTACCGAACGAATGAACTGACGGCTAAGTTGTGATTTGGAGAAGTCAACAACAGCAACCGGCACCTCGCGCGTCACTTCGTTCGTGTAAGCCCAAGAATAGAGGAGAGGATAGAGAAGTGGCACCAAGATGCAAAAAATCAGCACGCCTTCATCGGTCACGGAAGAGCGTATCTCCTTGACCCAGATATAACACATATCCTGGATACCTTCTTTGATTCTCTGGAAGAAACTTTCGTTCATGTTTGCTTGTTTCTTGTCTTTAAACTCCTATTGGGTTGCTTTGTTTATCTTACGCCCTGTTAAGGTATATATACATAGGTGAGCATGGCTCGCTTGATGTTGCGCAGGGTGAATATCGGCAGTATGATGAAGATGCACAGTGCCAGGAGATTGAACCAAGCGTCTGTCAGCGGGAAGCCGTTGAAGATGCACTGTTGGTAAATCATGTAGTAGTGCCTGAGAGGGAATAGTTGTGCCATCGCCTCAATCATCGGGCTCATGGAGAACACCGGATACGTGGCGCCGCTGGTTGTAAAGCCCAGTACGGCCCAGAGTGAGCATACACTCATGGACATGCGCAGTGAGGGTACCAGACCAAAAGCGAAGATGCCAAAGCCTTGTCCTGCCAGCACCGTGAGCAGTCCGAGCAACAAGATGGGAAAGAGACCGCCTGGGTGTGGAAAGCCCAGCACATAGTAGATATAAATTTCAAAGGCGTAAAAGATGGTTAGGAAGATGATGGTTTGCGGCAGCATCTTTCCTGCCATGGCCACATAGATGTTGTTGTCAGCCATGGCTAACCACTTCTTTGATTCTTTGAACTTGAGTTCCGTACCAATGGAATAGGCAGAGATAAGAAACATGAAGATGAGCAATACGCCTGGAATCATGGTCGTGGAGAGGTAAACATTGTAGTTGGCCAATGGATTGTTGATCATGTGCAGGTCGATGGCGATGGGCTGTAAGAAGGTTCTAACCTCGTCATTGGTCTTCCCCATGGCTGTTAGTTTAGCGGAAGCAACTCCTGCCGAACCGAGCGTCGTAATGGTTTTCAAATCCTTGTACAGCGTAGAGCCAGCTACGAGTGACACACTGCTGTAATAAAAAGAGATTTTTGGTTGGCGTGCACTGGTGAGGTCGCTTGTCATGCCTTTCGGAATGAGCAGAAAAGCATAAATCTCGTTGCGCTGGATAGCCTGCCGGGCATCGTTCATGTTGGAATAATGTGCCACGACATGGCTCATCTGGTAGGAGTCAAGATTGCGAATCAGCTTGCGCGAGGTGGTCGTGTTGTCCAAGTCAACCACGCCGACAGGCATCTTCACGGGTTGGCCTTCGTTCATCAAGGATGTAAAAAAGATGATGACCAGGATGGGGAATATCACCATGCAGAATCCATAGATGGGATTATGTAGCAATATTCCACATTCGCGAAAGGCAATCTGTATTATTTTTTTTAACATGTATCTACGTGATGAATCCTATGTGATGGACACTTGTGGTGATGAGCCATGGGAAGGTGTCGTGATTCTCTTGCAGACCTGATTCAGCTGAAATGAACTGGAACCAACATCTACACAATTCTGAAAATCTCGTTTATGACTCCTTGATGACGAGCGACATTCCTGGACGAAGACCCTCGAATTTTTGGGTAGGACGTGCTTTCACCTCGAATGTTTTCAAGTCATATTGCCCATTAGTCTTGGTGGCTTTCCAAACAGCGTATGAACCTTGATCCTTGATGTAGAACACTTTCAAATTGATTTCTTTGTTGAAAGCGGGCGCATAAGCCTTGAACGTATCACCCACCTTCATGCCATTAAGCTGGTCTTCGCGGATGTTGAAGGTACCCCAAAGGTCTTTCATGATGGAAATGCTCATGATGGGCGATCCTGTACCAACCAGTTCGCCTTCCTTAGGATATACGCTGCTGACTTCACCTTCTACGTTGGAAATCTGAACGGTTTCTCTCAGTAGCGACCGAACCACATTGGCGGCTCCCTCAGCTGCTTGAGCCTGTTTCTTCGCAGCGCGTTTCTCTTCTTCGCGAGCACCGTTCTTGGCCATGTCATATTGGCTCTTGGCCGCCTTCACCTGTGCTTCGCGTGCCTTGTAGCCAGCAAAGGCTTCGTCGCGCTTTTGAGCACTCATCACCCCTTGGTCAAAAAGGTTTTGCACACGTTCGTACGATTTCTGGGCGATATCTGCCGCCGCTAATGCCTGTTGCCACAATTGATAAGCAGCTTGAATCTGCTCTTTTCTGGCTCCTTTGTCTGCCATGTCGCTCATGGCGGTGGCAGCCTGTTGTTGGGCAGCTGCTGCCTTTTCCTGGGCATTTACCTCGGGAGCCTCCAGGATGGCCAGCGTATCGCCCACCCGGACGTAATCACCTTCCTTGACTCTTAATTCCAAGATACGACCAGGCAGTTTGCTTGAAACGCGGTATTCAGACACTTCAATTTCGCCTTGAACAATCTCTGGCTTCTTTCCTAACGTAAAAAAACCAATGATGGCCACGAGAATGACAACTGTAGCGAATCCAATGATCGCCAGTAAAATGTTGTTGTGTTGTGATTTTGCCGACATGATATTTATTATTGTAAGATGCCAAGCGCCTTGTTGAGGTTTACTTGGGCTAATTTAACTTCTACTTCTGCTTCTATTTTTTGACTTTGAGCTTTCTGCCATGCTGTTTGCGCAGCCATGACATCCGTCGATTCCATGACACCTTCTTTGAATCCCAGATTGGCACTGCGCAGGTTTTCTTCAGCACTTGACACGCTCTTCATGGCCATAGCCAACTTTTTGTTAGCTTCTTTCACCTTGAATCTGCTTTGTGCGATTTGCAGTTCTATCTTTTCTTGTGCATCGCTCATGGTGAGCTCGGCGATGCTGGTGGCCGTCTTGGTGGCACGCACTTTATAGGCACCCTCAAACCAGTTCCACACCGGCACCTGAACAATGACTCCCACATTCCATGCACCCGAGAACTTTCGCTGGAAGCCATTGAACATATTTGGATTTGAGATGAAATAACCACCTGTGAGTGCTACATGTGGCAAGTAGGCTGCCCGGATGAGCCGAGTGTTCTGTTTGCTGATGTCAACGGCGTTTTGCAGTAAGCGCAATTCCGGGCGGGTAGTGGTGATGTCAATCGCCTGATTGGCCTCACTGTTCACTCCTGGGGACAGCAACTCGGCATTTTCGTCAGCCAATTGGATGTTCTCTTCCAAGGGTAGTCCACACAATTGGCAAAGCAACATCTTGGCGAGGGCAACTCCGTTTTCGGCCTGTGTCACCTGCATGTCAGCCTCGTTCACTTTCACGTCTACTTTCAAACCGTCTGCACGCGTGGCCACACCTTGTTCTATCATCTTCTGTACATCAGAGCTGAGCTTCTTGACGAGTTCTTGATAGCTGTTAGCCAGTTTTTGCTTTTGTCTCAATGACACCACCAGCCAATAGGCGTGGTCGATGTCGTAAAGGGTGGTCTGTGTACGTTGTGACAGGCCGTTGGCAGCCATCTGTTCGTTGATGTCTGCAATGTTGTTGGCTGCGATAATGGCTCCTCCCATGTAGATGGGCTGCTTCACCATCACCGTTCCTGCCCATACTTGCCGGGTGTCTGTCTTCAAGGCCTCATTGATGCTGTTGCCTATGGCGTTTCCGGCTTGGCCGATAGCAGCCCCCAGGTTTTCCATCAGTGAACCCAGTTGTTGTGCCATTTGTGGGGAGAGAACCCCTTGTTGTACCAATCCGCCAATCATGGTGGATAAATTGGCTCCCATGCCGTTGCTGATGTTGGTGCCCAAGTTGGCAAATCCAGCTTTCTGTTGGTCGTTGAGAAGTGAAATCTCCTTGCTGACAAATTCATATCCACCCATCGCATCGATTTTCGGCAGATATTTTGTTCTCAGGGATTTTCGCATGTTTCTGGCGACGTCTTGTTGGAGCTTGGCTACATTCAGCTGCTTGTTGTTGCGCAGGGCCATGGCCCGACAACTGTCAAGCGACAGTGTCGTTTGCGCATGAACAGGCAACAGCGTACCCATCAGAACCAGTGTAGTATAAAGTCTGTTCATCATCGATTCATTCAACTGCTAATCTAATGTAAAACTTCGTGATCCTATCATGTTACCTTCTGCAAAGATGCTCACCTGATATGTACCCGAGACCATGGCTTGGTCTATGTTCCAATAGGCTGTGACATTGGTTTGCTGACCGCCGTATTCCACGGTTTTTTTTGCAGTAGCCTGCAAATTCTTGTTCTCGTATGGGAATGTACCGGCTCCGCCCAGCACACTTCCCGTAGGTGCTACGATGCGCACATACAGCGTACGCATGCCATTGGTGGCAGTAACGTTTTTCGCAATGCTGAAATCCACTTGCAGGGTCTTGGCCTTTTTCAACCGCTTGGTTGCCCTGCCTCGCTTGTCACGAAGGGATAGGTTAATGCCTGTGGCATCCAATTGTGCAGCGATGGCCACCTTCTCCGACAGGTTTGCCTTTTCAGTGCTCAATCCTTCTATTTGTCGGTTGGCAGCTTCATATTCTCCCTTGATGCGGGTATTTTCCTTGGTCAGGTTTTGATTGAGCCGGTTCAGCGAGTCGATTTCCATCACATAGCTGCGCAGGACGGCGCGCACGGTGGCCAATTCTTTTTTCAACCTGGCAATTTCACGAGCGTCATTGCTCTTTACTTGCTTCAGCTCATTCAAGAGCCGCTCGGTCTTTTCCTGTTCTTTGGTGAGCTGAGCGACAATGGAATCGTTGCTGATTTGTGTCTTCATCTCACTATATTGATCGGCAAATCGTTGATATTCGTTTTCCATTTCCTGCTTATCCAGCTCAGCCAACTCTTGCATCTCCTGGTTATGCTGTTGTTGCTTGTTCAAGTTGTAGGCAAGATACACAATGCCTGCAACGAGTAAAATCATGAAAACGATTATCGGAATGACTACCTTTTTCTTCATAGGTAATTTTACTTAATAATTGTCTTTGCAAATTTAGATATTTAATGTTGATTGGCAAAAAAAAATAAAAGACAAATGACCATTCGGCTTGTTTTTAATGTTTTTTGATAAAAATAAACTTTGCAAAGCACATTTCTTGCGCCTCAAGCCTTGTATTCCGTTGTAGGATGAGATGCGATCCCTTCCGCTCAGGGGATGCTGCATGGTGAGTTAAGGCTGGTTCTATAAATTACCACCGCATATAGTCATTAAAATTTTATGAAATACGTTTTGTTATCTTTTGGCTTCTTTTTCCTGACTTCGTCATCGTGTCACCCAAAAATCTTCGTCAAAGAGTTTAGCTATTCTCTGATGTCTTGCCATCAGCATAGTCTGCGTATAAACCTCCTTGTTCAGAGGTAGCTTGATTTGTATCGTTGTAATGGTC
>JAQYPT010000012.1 GCA_028726625.1 Prevotellaceae bacterium
AAGCCGTTGCCAGACATGACGGAGGATGAACTCACGAAAATGCTACCTTCAAACTTCAAATAACAAATAACCCTTATATGCCACCAGACATATAAGGGTTATTTGTTAGTGTGAAAGTCGGCAAATATTGGATGCTTACGAAACACACCTGGCGTAGCTTTGGAAAAGGATTTTGCCACCCTATGGGGATGGAACGCTAAAGCCAAGGACTGCATGAAACGCAACACCACTGAGGGAATACTTGAGATTCAGTGGTTCCCCGGAGCCGGCAACTGGGAATCATGGATGTACGGCCGATGTCTGGAAGATTATGACAACAGCTTCACTTGGGCCAAATGGGTAACCCCATCGCGCGACCTTATCAGAGCTTTTGAGGCCGAGAACGACACGCTGAGAAAGAATCAGACCATCGTTTATTATGATTGCACGTGGAGTAACTACTATCCGTCTTCACACTATGCCTTCATGTATAAACTGCGTTCAGGTTACAACAACGTATATGTGGTTCGTTTGGCTGACATCATCCTTCTTGAGGCAGAAGCTTATGCAAACAAGGGCAATTTGGCTGAAGCAGCCAAACTCGTGAACATCATCAGGCAAAGGGCCAAGCTCCCCGTTTTGGATACCAAATACACGTCTTCTAAAGAAAAAATGCAGGAAGCCGTTTTACTGGAACGCCGGTTGGAGCTTGCCATGGAAGGAGAGCGGTGGTACGACCTGTGTCGCAACGACAAAGTGGAAAGTGTCATGAATAGTCTCAACAGTAGAGATGAAGGACGTCTACCACAGGCAAGAACGTTTGATGAGAACTCTTATTTGCTCCCAATACCTCAGTCGGCTATTGACGAGAATGATAACCTACGTCAGAACCCCGGCTATTAATTCCAACCCCATCAATTATCAATAAACTTATGAAAAAGAAAAATATGTATATCACTTCACTGTTTCTCAGTGCCAGCCTTTTCTTGTCTATTGCATGCTCAGTGGACAGTGGTCTCAATATTCAGCCTGAAGTTAAGAAGGAGAATCCCACACCCTCTCCAGTTCCTCAAACCAACAAGGTGAAAACATTCACTACAACATCCGACGGTTTCATGCAGCTGGCTCAGAAGGAAATTTCGCTCAAAGCCGGAGAGTCTTTAGCTCCGTCGACCATTCTCATCGATGACACGAAAGTAGGACAAGAAATCGACGGATTTGGCTTTGCCATCACTTACAGCACATGTTACAATCTCCTTCACATGAATGCTGCAGACAGAGCCGATTTTCTGAAACGCACCTATTCGGAAACCGAAGGATACGGAGTGAGCTATGCGAGAATATCTATCGGATGCAACGACTTTTCAAGCACCGAATACACCTTATGTGACGAGAAAGGACTGGAACATTTCCGTCTCTATAAAGACGAGACTGACTACGTGATACCCATTCTCAAGGAGATTCTTGCCATCAATCCCAAACTCAAGATTGTAGCAGCACCATGGACCTGTCCGAAATGGATGAAAGTGAAAGATCTGAAGACAAAGGCTCCATTCAACTCATGGACTGACGGACATGTAAATCCTGACCATTACACCGACTATGCCAACTACTTCGTGAAGTTTGTACAGACCATGAAAGCTGAAGGCATCAATATTTATGCAGTGAGCCCACAGAATGAGCCGCTCAACAGAGCCAACTGCGCCTCGACCTATATGCCCTGGCAGGAACAGGCAGAGTTTGTGAAAGAATTGGCCAAAGCTTTCAAAAAGAATTCGCTGAAGACCAAGATCTACCTTTTCGACCACAACTACAACTACGACAACAAGGCCGATCAGGAAGACTATCCCGTCAAGATATACAACGCGCTTGGCAACGAGTTCGAAGGGTCTGAATATGTAGTTGGTGCAGCCTATCACGACTATGGTGGAAGCAATACCGAGTTGGATGATATTTATGCCAAGGCTCCCGATAAGGAACTCATCTTCTCTGAGAGTTCCATCGGTACGTGGAACAACGGGCGTAATCTTTCAGCTAGACTATTGCCCGATATGAAAAACGTCATCTTGGGAACAGTGAACAGACACTGCAAGGCTGTGTTGGTATGGAATCTGATGCTCGATGAGAAAATGGGACCCAACCTCGACGGAGGCTGCCAAACTTGCTACGGCGCCGTAGACATTGCATCGGACTACAAAACGCTGCATCGCAATTCTCACTACTACATCATCAGCCATATATCCAGCGTTGTGCGCCCCGGAGCTGTTCGGATAGAAGATTCAAGCCGTAGCGCACACATCAAGAATGTAGACTATGCCACATTCCGCAATCCCGATTCCACCTACGGCATTGTATTGGCCAACAGCGGTGCCCACGATCAGATGATAACCGTCAGCAACGGTGCATACAACTTCCAGGTAACAGTTCCTGCCGAAGGTGTTGTATCATGTATATGGAATCCTTCTGTAACATCTAAAAAAGATTGAAAATGAAAAGATATATCAAACATATCCTTGCTCTCGTCATTGCAGTGCCGCTACTTGTGGCCTGTAATGATGAAGATACCACGACAGGGAATCCTGTCATCACGGTTTCTACTGAACGGCTTTCCGCCACGATGGGCGACAGTATAGATTATCATGTGAACTGCTCTAACAGCACGGGAGTTCCCCTCTCCACCCTTAAAGTAGAACTGTGTTATGGAGGGGAAGTCGTAGCCACGCAAACCGTCAGAACCAAGACGGAGGGAACATACAGCGGACGTATTAATGCGCCTTTTTACCGTTCCATTCCCAATGGTACGGCCGAGCTTCGCTTCACACTGCAGGATGTATCTCTGGCAATAACAGAAAAAAGTCTTGAGGTGGACATCCAACGTCCGAAATTCAAATCCATCGATTTCGTTTGTGCAGACGGGAAAACTTATGCCATGACACCGTCAACCGAGAATCCCTACTTGTTCACCACTATCATCAATACTACCTCTACGGTTACGAAGGGCCATTTCAAGGCTCCTGCCGTTGGGAATACACACGAGCCATTGTTGTTTGGATGGAATGGCAAGGAAGTGTCTCTAGGAAACGGAGGCGACATCACTTTCACATCTGAGAATGCGGGAGATGTAGAGATCAGCTTCGATATGCGGTATTTCGAGTACGGACCAACCTACGAAGCCCAAGTCACATTAGTTCAGTTTGCCGCAAGCGGCGAAACACAAGTGCTAAATATGTCGCGAGGAAAACTATATGAGTTTGAGGGATCACCGGAAATGAAATCAGACGAATGGTATTACGATCCAGATTTCCTGAGCCGGAACAACGACGGCACATTCACATTCAAAGCCCTCACGGGAAGCTATTCGCTCACGGCAGACTTCGAGAAGAAGTACTTCCGCATACATCCGCTGGCAGAGAATGGCAACCCAGCCTCACTGCAACCCGACGGCACAGGTTGTATATGGATTATCGGAAGCGAAGGCGTGAACAAGCCTACATGGAAAGCCATCAACCATGGCTGGTGGACTGGGGTAGATGTTGATGTGGCCATGGCTCCCATAGCTGATAAAGTATACCAAGTGACGTTGACCATCGGACAGCAACTGAATGCCAAAGATATCAACTTCAAGTTCTTCGGTCAGCCCAACTGGGGTGTGGAATTCGGTAAAGCTGGTTCCGACCATTATCTCGTTACCGACAATCCCTATTTCAAAGTTCAGGAGAAAGATGGCAATATTGCCATCGCCGACGATGCAACAATCAAAGATGGAGAAACCTACGTCTTCACCATCGACTGTTCAGCAGGAATGAAGCCTGCCAAACTGAAGGTTGCAAAACAATAAGAAATGAATTTTTGAGACCAAAGCTCACATGGCTTTGGTCTCAAAAATTTCCTTTCACAGACGGTTATGATGATAGCCAATATAGCTGCGTTATGTCATTACATATATGACAAGAAACTGCAGCCACTGAAAGAGCATTTTGTTTTTATATTCACTGAATCTACAGACTAATAATTCGTTATGATTAGTGTTCGGGGCTACTCAGTAAGCATCCAATTTCTCACAGAAAGTCAAATAGTTCTTGTTAATGTAGGGAAAGATTCTAAAGCAAGAATCCCAATCCTCGGATGAGAATTGGGAAACCTATTGTTTGTTTGGAATAAGTTTGAAAATTGTTAAGCTTCTGCTTTTTTCATTTTTTCTGCGTAAGCTTCTTCTGAAAGAACAGAAACGGTACTCTTGTCTTTACGACCTTTTTGGAAGTAAACGATACCATCACTTAAAGCATATAGTGTATCGTCTTTGCCCATTCCAACATTCTGTCCTGGGTTATGTTTAGAGCCACGTTGACGAACAATGATGTTGCCTGCGATGACACTTTGACCACCCCAAATCTTTACGCCTAATCTTTTCGATTCTGAATCACGGCCGTTCTTAGAACTACCTACACCTTTCTTATGTGCCATTGTTGAATTCCTCCTAAAATTTAAGCGATTACTTGTTTAACTTCTACTTCAGTGAACTGCTCGCGATGACCATTCTTCTTACGATAGTCTTTGCGACGCTTCATCTTGAAAACGATGACTTTGTCACCTTTCACAAGAGGGTTCACAACTTCTACTACTACTTTTGCACCTTCTACAGTAGGTGTGCCGACAGTGATAGCTCCTTCATTGTCTACCAGGAGTACCTTGTCAAACTCAACAGTTTTTCCACTCTCAACATCTTTGATGTGGTGAACAAAAAGCTTTTTTCCTTGTTCAACTTTAAACTGCTGACCGTTAATTTCTACGATTGCGTACATTATTATTTATTAATAAACGGTTTTCTTCCGCAAGGCGACTGATACTTATCAGTACTTATTCTGGCCTTAACGGACTAAATCAGATGCAAAGGTACTCATTTTTCATTGTAATCTGATGAAATGGGCGAACTAAACACTAATTTTAAGAGAGATTAACACAGAAACAAACATAATATCCACCCGAAAGTTTTTGTCGTTTATCTGTGAAATCAAAGTTAAACTCTTTTATTTACCATAATACCGGTTATCTTGAAAATATTTTGTAATATTGCAGCAATTAAATAACATCTACAAATATATAAAAAATATGAGAAATTATCATCCAAAAGTACGTTTTTATTATGTAGTTCGTCTATATAATATAAAATTGATTCGTGCTGCCGTTCCTGTTCCACGTCTAAATATCTTTCGCAAATACATGATGATTGATGTTGATATTCCAGACGGTTTTAATCTTGCTTGTGATGTTGCTCGCCGCCTGCATTGCAGTGTTTTAGCTTATTCACCACATGATGAACGTTACTATCCTTTCTTCAATTATGATTCATCTGTTAAATTTAATCCTCTTCCCAAATGATTGATTTTATGTTTGATGATTCTGATGTTGTGTTTCACAATTTTACCCGCTGTGGTGATTGTGCCTGGGCTGCACTTGCTTTTGATACATCTGCCCATATAATTGGTCTTTCTTGTTATTATGTAAGTCATAACCCTGCTTTACTTGACCTCCGTCAACCAGAAGATTCTTGTAATAAATTATGATAGACCCTGCTCATTTAAAGATAGTTGGAAACTGCTTAAACCCTCGCAAAGTATATAACCCCTCTTTGCATGGTTGGATGTACTGCTCCTGTGATAAGTGTACAGCCTGTTTAAATCAAAAAGCTACTACCCTATCTAATCGTGTTCGTGCTGAGATTGAGCAACATAAATATAGTGTATTTTTTACTTTAACTTATGACAATGAATATTTACCCAAGTATGAAGTATTTCAAGATTCTAATGAAGTTATTCAATACCGTCCTATCGAGCGATTAGTAGATAATTCATCTTCCGATATGCTTACTAACTCATGTCCACTTAATATTTATGATAATTATGAAAACCTTTATAAGTTTGATGAAAGTAGTGTTATACCTACTATTGAAAATTATGAGAACCTTTACTCTTTTGGTGTCGTTTGTAAAAAAGATGTTCAAAACTTCTTAAAGCGTCTACGCTGGCGCATTTCAAAAATTCAAAATATTATAAAAGATGAAAGCAAAATCAGATATTATATATCTTCGGAATATGGACCGACAACCTACCGTCCGCATTACCACGGTGTCCTTTTCTTCGATAGCAAAAAAATATTGGATAAAATTAAAAGTCTCATCGTTATGTCATGGGGTAAATATGAACGACAGCAAGGTGAACGCAACCGTTTTAAGTTTCGGCCGTTTGCGCGTCCTTCTCTTACCTCCGATTATATCAAACTGTGCGACCCAAATACAGCCTACTATGTTGCGTCCTATGTTGCTGGCAATGCTCGTTTACCTCAAGTTCTTCAACTCCGTGAAACAAAGCCGTTCCACATTCAAAGCAAAAATCCTGTTATTGGCTCGTTCAAAGTGGATAAACAAGAAATACTCGAAAACATCAACCGAGGAAATTATACAATTGATAAACAAGTATTTGACGAAAAAACAGGACAATTCAATACTGTTGTTGTTCCACTTCCCGAAACTTCTTTGTCTGCCATATTCCGAAAGTGTGTCGGATATAGCACTCTTACTTATGATGTTAAATTACAGCTATATTCGTTCTATTCAAAATACTTTGAAGAATGGAAAAACCATTTAATTCATGAAATATATGAGCTTATTATTCAAGAAAATAACCAAGATGTTATTAAAGTTTTTGATGGCTTTTCTTCGCCTAATAGCTTGCGTGTTATCAATCATTATTTACATGTTGCTCCTCATCTTAAATATCGTAGTTTTTTACGTCAGTATCATAGTGAAGAGTTTTGCAGACTTGATATGGACAACGATGCGAATTGGTACGCCTGCAAAAATGCGTACAAACAAACCCAAACTCTTAATTTCACCAAGTACTATCAGCACGAAGATGCTATTGTTAGTTATATTAGTCTTTTTGATAAGTATCTGTTACTTCGTAAAATGTATACTCTAAAGAACTTCTATGAGTTACAAGATGATTTAATTAAGTGTGTTGGCATGAAAGCCGCACTTTTGCACTGCTACCCTACTATGTATGAAGACGTTCAGTCTGCAAATGGTAATGTAAAATCTTATAAGCATGGTGAAAATCACAATAATGTAATAAGTTATGTTCAACGTTATGTAAGTAAGCATAATCTATTTATGAAACCAATCAATAAAACATTTGAACAAAGTCTGTATTATAAGTCATTTGTGAATCAACAAGAACAACGACTATTAAAGTCTACCAAGCAAAAAAAGTTTAATAACTCTTTTATTAATAACCATTGTTTAATTTATTAAGTTATGTCAAAAAAAATTCCTTTAATCAAAGCAAGCCGAGCTAATCGTCCTCGCAATGCGTTTGACCTGTCGCAAAAACATTTGTTTACTGCTCATGCAGGAATGTTGCTCCCTGTAATGGCTATGGATTTGATTCCGCATGACCATGTAAGCATACAAGCAACTGACTTCATGCGTTGTTTGCCGATGAATTCAGCTGCGTTTATGTCAATGCGTAGTGTTTACGAGTTCTTCTTTGTTCCTTACTCTCAAATTTGGCATCCTTTTGATCAATTTATTACTGGAATGAACGATTACCGTTCTTCACTTACATCTAACTTGCACCAAGGCAAAGCACCTTTGGTTGTCCCTTCTGTTTCTAGACGTGATATTTTTGCTTTTTTAAGTGAAAATAAAGATAAAAAAGATATCTTTGGTTATTCACCTGTAGATAATAGTTTGCGTTTATTAGACTTATTAGGTTATGGCGTATATCGCAATCCTGATGGTACCGCTCGTAAAGAAGAGTTTGTTAAGTCTATTGAAAAGAATGAAAAATTATCCTTATTTAGACTTTCAGCGTATCAAAAAATCTATTCCGATTTTTACCGAAATACAACTTATGAGCCTGTTGATATCAGTTCATTTAGTCTTGATGGTATAACTGGCAGTGTCAAGTATGATACTTTCTTCAATAACTTTTGTAAGTTACGTTATCGCAATGCACAGCTAGATTACTTTACGAATTTACGCCCAACCGCATTGTTTGATTTCGAGAACCCAAGTTTTAATGGTATTGGTTCTTCAACCCGTCAATCTTTCTTCACTCAAGGTGAGCCTAATGTTTTAACTCAAGCTGATTATGATTATACAAATATTACTTTTCCTACGTTCAAGGATGGAGAGAATTTACGAGGAATGGTCGATGTTTCTTCCATTCGTAATGCTTTTGCTTTGGATAAACTTATGCGTATTACTCAGCGTGCAGGAAAAACTTATGCCGAACAAATCAAAGCACATTTCGGTTATGAAGTCAGTGAAGGTCGTGATGGTAGAGTTAATTATCTTGGTGGTTTCGATTCAAATATCCAAGTTGGTGATGTTACTCAAATGAGTGGTACAACAGCATCGCCTGAACAAGGTGTAAGTATTAAACACGGTGGTTATCTTGGACGTGTTACTGGTAAGGCGCAAGGTAGTGGTTCTGGCCATATTGAATTCGATGCTCATGAGCATGGAATACTTATGTGTATCTATTCACTTGTGCCAGATATGCAGTACGACGCTACAAGAATCGACCCATTTGTAACAAAAATAAGCCGAGGTGACTTCTTTATACCTGAATTTGAATACCTTGGTATGCAGCCTTTACAAACCCGCTATATTTCTGATATAGCCAGACAACAAGAAAAATTTAAAGGTTGGCAACCCCGTTATAGCGAGTATAAAACAGCTTTGGACATTAACCACGGTCAGTTTGCTAATGGTCAGCCTTTGAGCTATTGGACTGTCGGACGTGGTCGTTCAGGTGAAACACTTGAAACTTTTGACATTGCAAGTCTTAAGATAAATCCAAAATGGCTTGATTCTATTTTTGCTGTAAATTATAATGGCAGTCAATTAACTGATTGTGTCTTTGGTGGTTGCCAATTTAACGTGCAAAAAGTAAGTGATATGTCCGAAAATGGTGAACCTCGTATATAATTACAACTATTATGGAAAAAGTAAATAAATCTTCCCAGTCTATTTTTACTGATATTGATGTGTTCTTGCCTAACCTTACCCATGAACAAAAATCTGTTGCTCTTCAGGTATCTGAAAAACCAAAGAACCCTAGTTTGTGTGAGGATATAAATAAACTCGGTGATGTTTTATTCCCAGTAGACCCTGTTACTGGAAATCCTGATAACATGGTCGACAAGTTAATATCTCCAAATGTAAATCCAATGGAGAAAGAGCGTATTTTGTCTTTTATGCAAAAGATGCCTGCAAGTAAGCGTAACAATCTAAGTGACAAAGAACTTATGAATATGTTACCAAGTAGATATAATTCTACCCTTACCGACATTGACAAAGTGCGAGATTTCTTCGAAAACGAGATTTACACTCAACTTGACGATGAAAGTAAGCAAGAAGATTCTACTTCTCAAGGTAATGAAGAATCACAAAGTACAGATTAATTATGACCAATTTCCTTTCACCTTATATGTATGGGGACCCGACCTTCCGGGTTCCCACACCTGTTAACAATTCAAGTAATATGATAGATATCACTCCTTTTCTCGGTCCTGCTGCTGGTCTTATTAATGGTTTTATTGGAGCTCGTGGTGCTAGTAGACGACAAAAACTTGCTATAGATAATCAATGGCAAATGTTTCAGGCTCAAATCAAGCATCAAAATGAAGTCAATGACCGTGCAATGTCCTTTCAACGTGAAATGAATCAACGCAATGAAGATTGGAACACAGAAAGTAATGTCCGTCAAAGAATAGAGGACGCAGGTTATAACCCCTACCTTTATCAAAATGGTGCTATGGCATCTAATGTTAATCAATCTACCCCACTTGCTCAAAATGTTGCACCAACCTCACCTGTTGACTTACCTGACCCTTTCAGCGAGTTTGCACATTCTGCAATTGATTCTGTTAAAGGTATAGCGGACATTTTGTTAACCAAACAAAATACAAGAAACATTGCTGCAAATGCAGCTAATGAAGAATATATGCTCGGCAGACAAAAGAAAAAAGATAACTACATTTATGCAGGTAATGATTTACCCACCGCAGAGGCTCAAAAAACCCATGTTGAGTTAGAAAATGCATATCAACTTATGCTTAAAAGTACTGTAGAGTCAAATCTGTCCATTATGACAGAAAATGTTGCTAAATCTCCTGCTTTTGATGAAAACGACCAACCTATTACAGACGAATCAGGCCGACAGTTGATGATGAAAGAAGTATCCGACCGTTCACTTTTGAAATCTAATGAAAAATTATTGGACAAAATTAAAGCTGAAATTAGAGGTATTGAACAAGAATCAGATTTGACCAAGGTAAAAAAGAAACTAGAACAATTTAATCTAGACCACCTTGCACCTGCACAAGTAAAAGAAGTTTATGCCACTATAGACAGAATCGAATCTGAAATTATTCAAAAGAAAGCTGCTGCTGAATTTATTGGCGAGCAAACAAAAACAGAACGTGTTCAGCGTATAGGTGAAGAAATTCTGAACGGTATAAAAGCAAAAGATTATATGAATTACGATGTAGATAAATGGTTCCGTCGTTTTGGTATGATGTCCTCTAGCGCAACATCTGGTGTTAATGCTGCTGCTAATCTTAAAAAGGCTAAGCAAATTGCCAAGTTTATTAAATAGACATATCGTTAATACTTATTACAATTAAAAATACCATTGCTATCAACTTTATTATAAGTATTAATGCAATCACAGAAAGTATTACTATGCCTATTATTTTTAATATCTTGTTCATACCATTTTGATTTATGTTGCAAATATAGATAAATTCTTTTTCATTCGTTATAAATCAATAAGTTTAATTACGTTGTCTGTGAAGATAGCGTAATTTTTGTTTTATAGTTTACCTGGAGCATTTATATTATATTAGCAATAGTTATTAGACATTAAATAACCTAATATAATTTAACTTATATAACCTTTATGTTATTTATGTATAATTAACTACCTACCTATACTCTATTAAACTTTATTAAATTAACTATTTAAATTTATTATTATTTAACCTAAGCCTGTAAATATTTCTACATTTTTCTATCGTCTGTCTTAAACTATTATATTTCTTTAATTTATGCTAATATTATTATTTATTGATATTTATATTTATTTAATGCCAATATAATCATTGTTAATTAAGTTAATTTTCAATAATCCATCGTTAAGCGAGTTTACGAGCATGCAGGGGGCATAGGGGGCGCTGCCCCCATAGCGACCAGCACCTACCCCGCTGGAGGCGTAGCGTGCGCCCGAGATGCGAAGTTTACGTAGCATCATGCGCACGAGTGAAATGCAATGGAACGACCTCATAAAATACCTTTGTTGTTTTCATGGAAATGAGAAACCCTCCGAGTTTCTCCCCCGCCCTTGTTTATTATTGGAAAACTGACAGCACACTATAATTTTGAAACCTTTCATTATGTATATTTATGTTAAAACGAGTTAAATATATTACTTTGGTTAATCTTATTACAGGTTATGTATAAAGTCGCATATAAAATAACCTTATATTGAAAGTGTTATTTTTCTTCCTTCACCAAATATTTTGTTCCAGTGCGAGTGACAAGTTCCTTTGCAAATGATTTTGGAAAGCCGGGACGTTTGACTTTAGCTCCGAGACCTGTCTTTGTTTTTAAGAATTTTCCGTTTCTTTCTGGCTTTATTGTCATGTCGTTGTATTTCACAATCAAATGCACTACAAGTTGCTTCCATCTACCAAGCATTTCTTGCGCCTTTTTGTTGGAATAATTATTAAGATAATTAATTGCATCAAGTTTGTTGGAGTTATATCGTCTTTGAGCTTCAGCTTCAATTTCTTGTTGATTGTTAAAATACGATGATTCCAAAGAATCACGGACTGTTTGAAGGTCTCCAAACATCTGATAATATCGCGGATAAACCATGTTGCTAACCCAGTTACAAACCCAAAACGCATTTTTATCTGAGAATGTAACAGCATCTGCACCTGGCGTGTTGTAACACTCTGGTTGCGTTGTATTTCCACAATATATAGGAGTATATGCAACCATGTTCCCATCATCATTGCCAAACCAAAGAAGTCCACCGATTTCACGTGGCAGCCAGTTTCTCATCTGGCTGACATAGGAGAAAGCAGATTGTTGAGTAGACGTAGGCCGCTCATTAAAATACTGTTTGTCACCAACTTTATACATCAACGGTGTGGGCCGGTATGGCATCTGCCAAATTCCCCCACCAATGTCAACACTGTCCAAAGCAAGCGGCGTACCTTCGTAATGATCACGCATGCATGTCTGGATATCTTGTACGCTAACTTTCTTCTTCGGATAAATCCACAGAGGCATGTCTTCTGCATTTGGATCTTTGCCCATTGCCCATGGCAAATAGCGAGTCATATCTTGGAAATGATTGAAGAAACTCCATACGCGAGCATCACAGAACCTTCTGCCAGAAAAATCAGGCTTCGCATAAGTATCCTTCCAAGAAAAGTCAGCATCTTTTCCTGAATACCAACCTTTTTCCCTTGCAAATTTAACAACATCTTTCGCATACATGACGTTCTTCTTGTCCTTCATGTTGAACTTCGAGATGCGGCTTTGGTTTGCATGTCCGCATATAGCGTCATCAGGAATTCGCATAGCCACCCAAACGGTGCCTTTACTACCAGGCCCCTTCCCCATCATTTCCATGATCCAAGCTTCATTGGGATCACAAATAGTAAAAGTCTCACCTTCACTGTTATATCCATATTGATTGGTCAATGTGGTCATCACATTGATTGCTTCCCGCGCTGTTTTTGACCGTTGCAACGCGATGTATATCAATGAACCATAATCAATTATACCAGTTGAGTCAACCATTTCTTCCCTTCCGCCATAAGTTGTTTCTCCAATTGTCACTTGATATTCATTGATGTTGCCAATGACGTTATAGGTTTCTGCCGCTTCTGGAATTTGACCATGATACTCATTATTATCCCAGTCGTAAATATCACGCATCGTGCCAGGTTGATGTTTACCTGCGGGGAAATGGCACAAACCAATAAACAACCCATAATCATCTGCGTTGTAAGAACAGATAACTGAGCCATCTGCAGAGGCCTTCTTTCCAACAATAAAGTTCGTGCAGGCCAAAACGTTCTGAAGGTTAAGGACAAGTGCACAAACCGTCATGAAAATTACTTTGGTACATAGCGAATTAACGTTATGCTCACTCTTGGTAAAAACAAATCTCATCATAATCGTATATGGTATTATTGTATTAATAAAAATGTCTATCTTATTGCAGCTGATGCAGGAACTTTTTCATTGGCATTTTGCATTTTTTGTGATGATGCCGATGTTGGAACCGACAATTTCAGCGAATCATTTCCGCCTTTGTGTCTCGCGTCAGAAGAAGTAGAGTCAGCAGGTACTTCTCCGGTGCGCTTCTGTTTGGGCGGATGAATTCTAATCAAACTGATGTTTGAGATGATCATCAGCTTAAAGGTTGTGCTATACGCATCTGCCGAATTGCCTTTATTAAGTATGAAATATCCCTTGATTTCCTTAATACCAACGTGCTTGTCATCTGATATTTGAAGCGTATAATGATTTGGTGTTGATACATATACGTGTTGTGAAATTACGCTGTCATTGTTGAACTTAACGGCTAACATCGCTATAGCTTCTCGTGAACCATCTTGATATATAAACTGTGTATCAAAGTTAAGCCACAAATTGTCGCCAGCCTTATAGGTCGTATCCGTCTTCAACGTGAAGGAACTCAAATTAAAAGGTCTGTAAGGAGAAAACACAATCGATCGTTCTCCCGTCCACACATTGGTTGTATCTCCATTTGCCGAATTCAAGCTATGTTGATTAATCTCACTTGCAGATGCTCCCAGTGCCAGTGCTTCCTTGCTCAGCCTTGTTGAGAGAGATTCATATATTTTCTGTAACAATCTTGTGTGCCTTGTGTAGTAAACCATCGAACTGTCAAACTCAGCTTCTGACACACCATTCTTTTTCAGTACAGCGGTTTTGTAGGCAATCATGGTAGTTGCTTTGCCACTATTCGATTGATACATGGCATCGGCAATGTGGTAATCGTACAAGATGTCTTCCATTTTGTCTGGCTGGATGTAACGATTAGGCACAGAGGGAGTGCACGATACCATTGCCAGCAAAAAGAAAGCAAAGAGCAAATAATATTTAGACGATTGATCACTCATGTGATTTCTCATTTTTGTCCTCTCCCTTCATGGTAGTTCCAATGCGTTCCAATTCTTTCCGGTAGAAAAGCAGCAAAAGAACTACGCCTACACTGATGCATGCGTCTGCGAAATTGAATATGGGTGAGAAGAAGATAAACTCTTTCCCGCCAAAGTGTGGCACCCATTGTGGCCATGTTGTTTCAATGATGGGGAAATAAAACATGTCCACTACCCTACCATGTAGGAATGATGCATAGCCAGAACCGAAAGGCACAAGCTCAGCGATGTCATAAGGTGTGGATGGAGAGAATATCAAGCCATAGAACATTGAGTCGATGATATTCCCCATCGCACCAGCAAGAATCATAGACAGACAGATGATGTAACCCCTTGGTTGTGGACGCTTCACCAATTTATACACATAGTAGGTAATCACCGCGATGGCTACTATTCTGAAAAGGCTCAACGTCAGCTTGTTGAAAAAGGTCATACCGTATGCCATTCCATTGTTCTCAATGAACCTGATGTAGAACCAATCGGCAATGTGAATAGAGTCATCCAAGGCCATGTTGGTCTTGACCAAAATCTTGATAATCTGATCAATCACCAAAATGGCCAAAACTATGATTATCGCTAATTTTCCGTCTGTAATATATCTCTTCATCAACTTCTGATTACGATACGTAGAATGTCAGCCTGCATTAATGGTTACGTGCCTTCTTTGATGCCACGCTCAAAGTGGCATGCGGTACAGCTTTCAATCTTTCTTTCGGAATCAATTCTCCCGTCATCCTGTCAATGCCGTAGGTTTTGTTGTTGATTCGCACCAATGCAGCTTCCAAACCTTGGATGAACTTCTGCTGTCGGTTAGCCATCTGTACCAGCTCTTCCTTGGTTTGCGTGGCACTACCCTCTTCAAGAGTCTTATAAGTAGGAGACGTATCATCGATGTCATTACCATCCGAATTCATGATTTGTTTCATCATGCTTGTGTAATCTCTGCGGGCCAAACTCAATTTTTCATGTATGATAGCGCGAAACTCTTCCAGTTCTTCGTCGCTATACCTTTTCTTCTCTTCCATATAAAATGAATTCAAACGTACGGTCAGAAACTTACAAACCTGCTCCTTACCGTTCTGATTATTATGCTATTATACTTTTTTTACCAAAATATGAAGTTTGAAATCGTCAAAGTCAACCTCTACCCCATCATTTGCTTCAATGACGACGTTGTCTGCCAATACCTGACTTTTGATATAATCGCTAAATGCCTGTATGGCTTCGTCGGTATGTTCGTTGGGAGAAACAGTCACGTTAATTCGGTCGGTAATCTCAAAATCACTTTCTTTGCGTAGATTCTGAATGCGATTGATGAGTTCTCGTGCCATGCCTTCTTTCTTCAGGTCATCCGTCAATTCAACTTCCAAGGCCACGGTCAGATTGCCCTCGTTGGACACCAACCAGCCTGGAATATCCTCATTGACGATTTCAACATCATCTCTTTCAACCGTTACTTCCTCACCGTCAACGGCAAAGCTGATGCTGCCGTCATGCTCCAGAGATGCGATTTGCTCTTGTGTGACATTGTTCATAAAGTTAGCAACTCCCTTCATGAGTTTTCCAAACTTCTTGCCCATGGTTCTGAAGTTACACTTCACTTTCTTTACCAGCAAACCTTCACCTTCCATGAAGTTCAATTCCTTCACGTTGACCTCTCGCTTAATCAAATCTGCCATCGCATTGATTCGGCGTTTTTGTTCTTCATCGATGGCAGGAATCATAATCTGCATCAATGGTTGACGTACCTTAACATTCACTTTGCGACGCAATGCCAACACCATGCTTGTGACTTTCTGTGCCAAGTCCATGCGTGCTTCCAGGTCTTCGTTGACCAATTGTTCATCGGCAACAGGAAAACGTTCCAAGTGAACACTCTCAGCTTTGCCTCCCAAATCAAGATATAACTGGTCAGCGTAGAATGGAGCGAAAGGAGCCAGCAACTTGCTGACGGTCATCAAACAGGTATACAGGGTATGGTATGCTGAAAGCTTGTCGGCACACATCTCCTTCCCCCAGAAACGCTTTCTGTTGAGACGAACATACCAGTTACTGAGGTCGTCATTAACAAAATTATCAATCATTCTGCCTGCACGAGTAGGGTCATACCCGTTCAATGCTGTCTCAACGTTTTTAATCAAAGAGTTGAGTTTAGAGATAATCCACAAGTCGATCTCGGGTGCTTGGTCCTTGCTTGGTTGCGTCGTAGCTGGATCAAAACCATCCACGTTGGCATACAAGGCGAAGAATGAATAAGTATTATATAAGGTGCCGAAGAATTTGCGACGCACCTCGTCAACGCCTTCTTCATCAAACTTCAAGTTATCCCATGGGGCCGAGTTGGTCATCATGTAAAAACGCACGGCATCGGCTCCATACATCTCAATCATATCGAATGGATTCTTGACATTGCCCAGGTGCTTACTCATTTTGTTGCCCTTGGCATCGAGAACCAATCCTGTAGAGATAACATTTTTGAAAGCCACCGAATCGAAGACCATCGTTGCAATGGCGTGCAGGGTAAAAAACCAGCCACGCGTCTGATCCACGCCTTCATTGATAAAGTCGGCTGGGAAGAATGCAGGCGGAATAGGCGTGCCATAATATGCGCTTTCAACCATTGCCTTACGGGCATCTTCTCCGGTCACTACCCTATCCTGCGCATCACGCATGGTTTTGCCCTCGGCCATGTCGCCTTCAAAAGGATAGTGCTGTTGCGCGTAGGGCATCGAACCGCTGTCAAACCAAACGTCAATCAAGTCGCTTTCGCGATACATGGGTTCTCCCTGTTCGTTTACCAACACGATATTGTCGACGTATGGGCGGTGCAAGTCTATCTTGTCATAATTGGCTTGCGAATAGTCACCGGGCACAAATCCTTGATCCTTCAATGGGTTCGACTTCATGTAACCGGCTGCCACGCTCTTTTCCAGCTCATTATATAATTCGGCCAAGCTGCCAATGCATTTCTCGCCTTTGTTCTCATCGCGCCAGATTGGTAAGGGTGTTCCCCAGAAACGACTGCGGCTTAGGTTCCAATCATTCAAGTTTTCAAGCCAATTGCCAAAACGTCCAGAACCCGTTGACTCTGGTTGCCAGTTGATGGTGTTGTTCAGTTCTACCATCCGTTCTTTCTTGGCCGTGTCCTTGATGAACCAGCTATCCAGCGGATAGTACAAGATGGGCTTGTCTGTTCTCCAGCAGTGTGGATAGCTGTGCACATGTTTCTCTATTTTGAATGCCGTCCCTTCCATCTTCATCTCCATCACCATGATGACGTTCAGGTCTTCAGCTTTTTCAGAAGCTTCCACATCCCACACCCCATTGGGATTGAACTTGGGATTATACGGGTTCTTCACATAGTCGCCGGCATGATGCGCATACGCTTCTGTGGCCACACATTTTTCCACGAAGTTTGCATCAAGCTCTGCAACGAGATAATACTTTCCTTGCAGGTCAACCATGGGACGGGTTTCGCCTTTCTTGTTGATTAAATACAAATCTGGTATCCGCGCATCCTTAGCTACCTTGGCATCATCAGCACCGAAGGTTGGCGCAATATGTACGATGCCCGTACCGTCGTCTGTAGTGACGTAGTCGCCAAGAATCACTCTGAAAGCTTCACTCGCCATCTCTACAAACTGGTCTTTGCCATTTTCGCCCAGGAACACGTTCTCGGGATGTGCCTTTGCGTATTGCTGGATAAATGGTGCCGCATTGGCATCTACTTTCTCAGCAGGTTTCACCCACGGCATCAGTTGCTCATAACGCAAGCCTTCAAGGTCACTTCCTTTATAATGACGTAACACTTGATAAGGCACTACCTTTTCACCTTTATTATATGGGGGCATTTCGTCACCTGAAGCTACCAGTCCGTTGGCCGGCAAATAGGCATTCAAGCGATCGGCTGCCAGGATGATGTTGATTTTCTCTGCCGTGTAAGGATTGTAAGTGCGTACCGAAACATAGTCAAACTTCGGCCCCACGCAGAGTGCCGTATTGGATGGAAGCGTCCAAGGTGTGGTAGTCCATGCCACCAAATAAGTTGCTCCCCAGGTGCTTGCAGCCAACTCGGCATCAAGCTTAGCCAGCGTATCGTTATCCGTCTTGAACATTGCCGTAACGGTGGTGTCTTTTACGTCACGATAACAGCCGGGCTGATTCAACTCATGCGAGCTCAATCCTGTACCCGCAGCAGGAGAATAAGGCTGAATGGTGTAGCCCTTGTACATCAATCCGTTGTTGTAAAGTTGCTTCAAAAGCCACCACAGCGTTTCAATGTATTTGTTGTCGTAGGTTATGTAAGGATGGTCAAGGTCTACGAAATAGCCCATTTCTTCGGTCAGTGTCCGCCACTCTTCAGTGAACTTCATGACGTTTTCACGACATTTACGGTTATAGTCTTCTACCGAAATGTAATGTTCAGAATCCTTGTTGTCGATATCTTTCTTATTGATACCCAGTTCTTTTTCAACACCCAGCTCCACGGGCAATCCATGCGTGTCCCATCCAGCCTTGCGCAGCACTTGAAACCCTTGCATGGTTTTGTACCGGTTGAACGTGTCTTTGATGGCGCGAGCCAATACATGGTGAATGCCGGGATGACCGTTTGCCGATGGAGGACCTTCAAAGAAGATGAACTGTTCACAACCTTCACGCTCATCGATAGATTTGTGGAATATATCCAGTTCCTCCCACTTTGCTAAGATTTCCTTGTTTGTATGGGTCAAGTCTAACCCTTGATGTTCGGCAAATTTTTTAGCCATAAGTATATTCTGTTAGAGTATGTTATTATTTAAAGCGCAAAGGTAACAAAAAATCTTATGATGCACAAAATTATAGAATATTTTGAATTCGCTGCAATGTTTTTGTAAAATGCAGTTGTTTGGCATTCGCCCCACTTTGTTATTTGGCAGCAATGTTTGTTGTTGTGGCACTCGGTATGAAAGAAGACAAAATAAAATAAGGATTGAAAATCTTTCTGAATTTTATTGACAACATGCCTTCCGCTCCTTGGCTTATTTACAAAAAAACATGCTGATGGGCGTAAATAAGCGAAATATGAGCATATTTTTTTACATCGTTCATACACAATGAATTATGCTTTTATATTAAAGTTGTTTAGCTTTATTTCAACTACTTTTGAGGCAAAAGCATTGCTTGAAGCGTGTTTTTTGCATGCTATTGACGAGCAAAAGCATGCAAATAGTCCACCAAAGTGATACGTTTACTGAGGTAAACTCAGTGCTCTTGCTGTGAAAAACGGTTTTTGTCACAAAATAGTCTCTTATTTGCATCCTTCCGACCTATCGTTTTTTCCTAGATTAAAAGTTTGCAAGTGCCGTTTTGAGGCCCTAAAATGAGAAAAAAATCGAACAAATGGAGAATAGGCAAATGATTACTCCAAAATGTATAGCGAGCTTGGCGATCTTCGTTTCAACACATCCAACAGTACGTCTGTTCCTGCCTCTATACCTTTCGTTCGCAAAATATGCGCTACCGTTTCGTGTGCCAAATCAGGACAATTGTTCTCTTCACTTAAATGACACAGCCACACATGGCGCATCCGCTCGGTCATGTTCTCAGCCAAGGCTTGCGCACAGTCCTGGTTGGCCAAATGCCCATTTGGGCCCGATATGCGAATTTTTAAATGTTGGGGATAGGGGCCATACATCAACATCTCTGGGTCGTGATTGGCCTCTATGACCATATAATTCGTTTCGGAGATGACGGTTTTCATTTCGTCTGTCACATGACCAATGTCTGTCATCAGCGTAAAGACGATGTTACCGCATTCTATCTTATAACCTACATTGTCAGAACTGTCATGTGGCACACCAAAGGGTGTAACGGTGAAATCACCTAGTTGAAACGGTTGTCCTTTATCTATGACCTCCATGAATGCGGGTGCAACCTTCTTATGTACACAATAATTGCGCTCTATGCCCGCATGAACAAGATGCGTCGCATAGACGGGTAAATGATAATCAAGGCTTATCGCCCCCACTGATTTCACGTGGTCTGCATGGTCGTGCGTCACTAAGATATGGTGAATTTGTGAAAGTGACAGTCCATACTCTTTAAATGACCTTTTTAATAGCCGTATGCCAATTCCGGCATCAATCATCAAGCCGTCATTCTCTGTAAAAAGACAATAGCAGTTTCCACTGCTACCACTTCCCAAACAAATGAATTTTAACATGTTTGAAATATTTGGCACAAAAGTAAACAAAAGGCTTGACATGAACAAAGTTTTTGGTACCTTTGCATCAGACAGTGAACTCTCTTATCCTTTGACTTGCACTGTTGGTAAATCAATAGAACGTTTTTTCGGATGAAAATAAAATTGACAATTTCCCTCACGATAGTAGGCTGTGTGATGATAGGCCTCTGTGCTTGTACAGACCATAAAAATGAAGAGCAACTCCGGGATACGGCCAGCGCTTTTGCCCAAACCTATTTCAACTGGCAATTCAACGATGCATTAGCTCATTGTACCCCATCTTCACAAAGATGGATTAGTTATGCGGCCTCACAGGTAAAACAAGATGATGTAGACAAGTTGCGAAGTGCTGAGCAAGGTGCCAGGTCGAATATCAAGAAAATACATTATGAAGAAGGTGACTCGATGGCTTCTGTGGTCATGAAGGTTGAGAATTTCTTGTCAATGGACTCAATAGTTACCGTGGGACATTTTGTTGAATCTGCCACCTACACATTTCAATTGGTACGACAGGCCAAACGGTGGAAAGTGAAGTTGACCGAACTACCCAGGCCCGATTCACCGCGTCATGATGATTGATTGTATTGATTTCAAAGGTATCTTTTGACGGCTGTTATAAAGGGAATATGATAAACTAATGGTCATCATGGCGCAATTGTCGTCACATTTCATTCTGTTTGAGCGAATTGGGTACAATGCTATATCAGAAATTGTTATTAAATCCACCATTTTTGTCCTATATTTGAATAGTTTTTATGACATTCGTTTGCCGCATTAAGATATTAAGCATAACTTTGCACTCGAAAGGATTATGTTACAATGAAATTTTATCAAAACTTATTGGTTATCGCACTTTCATCTGTGTTCACTTCATGTTTCAAAGACGAACCCCTGAATGCAGAGTGCGATATTTTAGAAGCTTCTGTTTCGGTAAGCAAGCCTGAGGAGATGTTCTATCACCCTTCAGACAGCAAACTTCAAGTTCCTTACACGGACAGTACCATTATTTTCAATGTAAGACGTCATGCAGATTTGAACGCCATCGCTCCTCAATTCAGATTGACCGATGGGGCAACCATCGTTCCGGCAAACGGTTCGGTGCAAAATTTCAGTAAAGGCCCTGTCGTCTATACGGTAACTTCTGAAGACAAGCAGTGGAACAGGCGCTATGCCGTTACCTTCTTGCCGGTTGTCCAGACGGTAAGTGACACCATTCGTTTTGACTTTGAACATTATGAGTTGGAGCAGAAAGAACTGAAATACTATAACTGGTATTATATAGGTGAAGACGGCCAACGGCACGACTATTGGGCAACGGGTAATCCAGGGTTTAGACTGAGCAGGGATTCGGCACCACCAGAGGGCTATCCCAGTGTTCCTGTGAAGGATGGTCACAGTGGGTCGTTTGTCAAACTGACTACCCAAAGCACAGGCTTCTTAGGTTCCTTGGTTGGTAAGCCCCTGGCAGCAGGCAATTTGTATTTAGGTTCTTTCGATTTTGGAATGGCCATGCGCGACGCGATGAAAGCGACTAAGTTTGGTATTCCTTTTGATAAAAAGCCCATCAAACTAACGGGATGGTATCGGTATCAGCCAGGTAAAAAGTATCAAGACAAGAATCGAAAAATAGTTCCCAACCGCACTGACAGCGCCGCTATCTATGCTGTTTTTTATAGAAATGTTGACGAACAGGATAATCCCGTGACGCTGTATGGGGATGATGTCTTGACGAGCAAGCACATCTTGGCTATCGCCAAGTTGGCTGAAGTGAAGACTACTGACCAATGGACACCTTTTGAAGTGGTTTTCGACTATACACAACAACCTGATGAAAGAATCTTGGCCAACCGCGGATATAATTTAACCATAGTCTTCTCGTCCAGCGAAAAAGGCGCTCAGTTTGAAGGAGCTATCGGCAGTGAGTTGTCTATTGATGAAGTAAGAATCATTTGTACAAAGGAGGAATAACGGCATGCGTAAGTTTATATTAATCATATTGTGGATTGGATGCTTGTCGCTGAACAGCATGGCAGATTCTTTTCTGAAGGATGTGAAGCTTCAGGCTCGCATAGGATACAACCTGGGAGGAACCGCTCCCATCGGTTTACCTGCAACAGTTAGATCGCTTGAATCGTACAAGTTGCATAATAATGTGACCATAGAACTTGATGCCAGTAAAACCATTGATGGTAAATGGGGTGCCCTGGTGGGCCTTCGGGCGGAGAACAAAGATATGGACGTAGATGCCAAGGTGAAGAACTACCAGATGGAAATGATTCGCGGAGGCGAGTCATTGGAAGGGGTGTTCACAGGCTATGTGCAGACACAGGTGCGACAATGGATGATAACCCTTCCCATTCAAGCCACCTATCACGTGAGCGACAGAATACAGCTGCGCATGGGACCCTATATGTCGTACTTGCTTTCAAAAGACTTCGAAGGAAGCGTGTATGATGGCTATCTGCGGGTAGGAGATCCTACTGGTCCCAGAATCGAGATGGGAAGTGATCCTGGAACAAGAGGAATCTATGACTTTTCTGAACACATGAGACGCTTTCAGGTTGGCATATCTGCTGGAATAGATTGTAATATTTACCGCCGTTTTGGTTTATATGCCGATTTGAATTGGGGACTCAACGGCATTTTCAAGCGTTCGTTCAAGACGATTGAACAGACACTATATCCTGTATATGGAACGTTCGGCGTGATTTACAGAATCAGCAAACATTAGGAATACAAGAAGGCATGAGGTCATGTTACACTATTCAGCGTAGCTGTAGCCCTTCAACTTCCTTACAGGGTAAGATAGACACATGAATTGAATGATTTATCATATCAACAAAAAGAGCGAGCCTGGTATCGATATTTGGTACCGGGCTCTTATTTTGTAGAAAGTTCCATTAAAATATTAGTATTTAATGAATAATATTTAATTATAATTAGTAACTTTGTCAGCTGTAGGAAATTTTTCAAAAAAATATAAATATGCTTACACTTAAACTCATCAGTGAAGAAACTGAACGTGTGATCAAAGGATTAGAAAAGAAACATTTTGAGGGAGCAAGAGAAACTGTCAATCAGGTGCTCGCCATTGACAAGCTACGTCGGGAGTCCCAACAAAAACTTGACAAGAACAAGCAACAAGCTAATTTGCTCGCCAAGAAGATTGGTGGGCTCATGAAAGATAAGAAATTGGATGAAGCCAATGAGGTGAAAGCGCAGGTTGCAAAGTTGAAAGAAGAAGCTAAAGGTCTTCAACTGTCAATGGAAACAGCTGAAAACGACCTCACTACCCTACTTTATACTATTCCTAACATCCCAAACGAAGATGTCCCAGAAGGTAAAGATGCATCTGACAACGTCGTTGTGAAAGAAGGAGGAGTGATACCTCAACTTGCTGAAGATGCATTGTGTCATTGGGACTTGTGTAAGAAGTTTAACCTCATAGATTTTGACCTGGGTGTTAAAATCACGGGTGCGGGCTTCCCCTTATACATTGGCAAAATGGCCCGTTTCCAACGAGCTCTTGAAGCATTTTTCCTTGAAGAGGCTCGTAAATCCGGCTATCTCGAGGTTCAGCCTCCATTTGTTGTTAATCAAGCATCTGGTTATGGCACAGGTCAGCTGCCTGACAAAGAAGGACAAATGTACCATGTACAGTTGGATGACCTGTATCTGATACCAACAGCAGAGGTTCCTGTGACGAACATTTTCCGTGATGAGATTCTCGATGAGAAAGACCTGCCAATTAAGCGCTGTGCTTATTCAGCTTGCTTCCGTCGTGAAGCAGGTTCGTATGGAAAAGATGTACGCGGACTCAATCGTTTGCATCAATTCGATAAAGTGGAGATTGTCCGAATTGACAAGCCAGAACATTCTTATGAATCTCTCAACGAAATGCTTGAACATGTAGAGGGATTATGCAAGAAACTGGAACTCCCCTATCATATCTTGAAATTATGTGGCGGAGACATGAGTTTCACTTCGTCGATATGCTATGATTTTGAAGTGTGGAGTGCAGCTCAGAAAAGATGGCTGGAGGTTTCGTCCGTATCAAACTTCGAAAGCTATCAAGCCAACCGCCTGAAATGTCGCTATCGTCATGCAGAAGATGGTAAGATAGAACTTTGTCACACGCTCAATGGTTCGGCATTGGCCTTGCCACGTATCGTTGCCAGCATCTTGGAAAACAATCAGACACCAGAAGGCATTCGTGTACCGAAGGTACTTGTCCCCTACTGTGGATTCGAGATGATTGACGATCAAAATTTCTAAGGAGAAGACAGCCGTGATGAGAAACTTCAAATACATACTCATCTGTTTTCTTCTGACCTTCTCCATGAATTGTGCTGCCCAACATGCAAATGGCATCACCACCATCAAACCGTATGGAGGAGTAAGCTATGCGGCCATGTTTAACGGTGACCTTGATTGCAGAAACAGCATCATGGCTGGGCTGACATGGAGAAGCGGCTGTTAAACATCTGTTTTACCTATACTATCAACTTGAACTATAACAATCTATTAAAACATACTATGAATAAAATTATCCGAAAAGAACAGTTCTCTGAGAAAGTTTTTCTCTTTGAGATTGAGGCTCCGCTCATTGCTAAAAGCAGAAGAGCCGGCAATTTCGTCATCGTCCGTGTGGGGCGCAAAGGCGAGCGTATGCCACTGACCGTTGCCGACGCAGATATCAAGCGCGGAACTATCACATTGGTTGTGCAGAAAGTTGGTCTATCTTCAACGAAACTCTGCAACCTGAATGTAGGTGACTATGTTACGGATGTGGTAGGTCCTTTGGGCAATGCCACACACATTGAAAAGTTTGGCACCGTACTTTGTGCGGGTGGTGGTCTTGGCGTTGCCCCCATGCTTCCCATCATTAAAGCTCTGAAGGAAGCGGGCAACAGGGTGCTGTCAGTGTTAGCAGGTCGGAGCAAAGATCTCATAATACTGGAAGATGCAGTAAGAGCGAATTCTGATGAGACAATCATCATGACCGACGATGGCAGCTATGGTGAAAAAGGTGTCGTAACGGTGGGCATGGAGAAATTGATCAAACAGGAACATATCGACAAGGCATTTGCCATCGGACCTCCCATCATGATGAAATTTTGCTGTCTTCTGACGCAGAAATATAACATACCTACAGATGTATCTCTCAACACCATCATGGTAGATGGCACGGGCATGTGTGGTGCCTGTCGATTGACGATTGGAGGCAAAACACAATTCGTGTGCATTGATGGTCCTGAATTTGATGGCGCATTGGTTGACTGGGATGAAATGTTCAAACGCATGAACACATTTAAAGATGTTGAAAAAGAAGAACTGGAACATTTACAAGACCATCTTAATGAAATAGAAAGTACACAGGAGAAGCACACGTCCACCATTAAAATGGATGTAGAGCCTACGCAAGAAAGTATCTCGACGCTAACTGATCGAAACGCGGAATGGAGAAAGACATTACGGGATTACATGAAGCCGAAAGATCGGAAAAGTATCGCTCGCGTGCAAATGCCAGAGTTAGATCCAGCATATCGAGCAACGACCAGGACGGAAGAGGTAAACTTAGGGCTTACGAAAGAAATGGCCATGACTGAAGCCAAACGCTGTTTGGATTGTGCTAAACCTACCTGTGTGGAAGGTTGTCCAGTCAACATCAACATTCCTTCTTTTATCAAGAATATAGAGCGAGGACAATTCTTGGCAGCAGCCAAAGTGTTGAAGAACACCTCTGCCCTACCCGCAGTATGTGGCAGAGTTTGCCCACAAGAGAAACAATGCGAAAGCAAATGTATTCATTTGAAGATGAACGAACCCGCTGTCGCCATTGGTTACCTGGAACGTTTTGCCGCTGATTATGAACGGGAAAGTGGAAACATATCTATCCCTGATATGCAACCTGACAACGGTATCAAGGTGGCTGTGGTCGGTTCAGGGCCTGCAGGCTTGAGCTTCGCTGGGGATATGGCTAAGCGAGGATATCAAGTTCATGTGTTTGAGGCGCTGCATGAAATAGGTGGCGTGCTGAAATATGGAATTCCTGAGTTCCGCCTTCCTAATGCTATCGTCGACGTTGAAATAGAAAATCTCAAGAAAATGGGCGTTCATTTCTTAACCGACTGCATCATTGGGAAAACCCTTTCTATTGAAGAACTCAAAGAAAAAGATTTCAAAGGCATCTTTGTGGGATCGGGTGCAGGACTTCCTAATTTTATGGGAATACCAGGAGAGAATGCCATTAACATCATGTCATCCAACGAATACTTGACCCGTATCAATCTTATGGATGCCGCCAATGTTAATGCTGACACACCCATCAATCTTGGAAAGAAAGTGATGGTCGTAGGGGGTGGAAACACAGCCATGGACTCTTGTCGTACAGCCAAACGCTTAGGAGCTGATGTTACACTGGTCTACCGTCGCTCTGAAGCAGAAATGCCGGCCCGACTTGAAGAGGTTAAACATGCCAAAGAAGAAGGCATCCATTTCATGTGCTTGCATAACCCTATTGAATATCTCACGGATGAAAGAGGTGCCGTTAGCGCTGCCGTCTTACAAGTCATGCAATTGGGAGAACCTGATGCCAGTGGCCGTCGCAGCCCTGTGCCAGTTGAAGGACAAACGGTCACGCTTGAAGTAGATCAGGTTGTTGTGGCTGTCGGCGTATCTCCAAATCCTCTGGTACCAAAATCTATCCAGGGACTGGAACTTGGCCGCAAAAACACCATTGTCGTCAACGACCAGATGCAGTCCAGTAGATCAGAAATTTATGCAGGAGGCGACATCGTACGCGGAGGCGCAACGGTGATTTTAGCCATGGGTGATGGCAGAAGAGCTGCTGCAAATATGGATATGCAATTAAGAGCGAAAAGTGATTGATAAAGAGTCAGCATATAGGTTAAAACGGCTTCTTTACAAGTCACTACATTTTTGCATTCTTTATGGCTATCTTCATAAATAAATTTGTATCTTTGTCAAAATGACAAATATGAAGTATACATTATATTTATTGATATTACTGCTTTTTTCACCTCTTCCCATGTTAGCTCAAAAACATGGGAAGAGGTCAGCTAAACCGAAAGTGACTAAAACAGAGAAGACACCTGCTGACAGATTATTTGAGGCGATGGTAGAAGGAACTGCTAAAGTCATGTTCGTCGACAGCATCGTGGTAGACAAGAATAATTTCTTATCTAAAATTCCTATGAGCAAGGATGCCGGTACGCTTTCTGAACAAAATGGCCAATCCTCCTATATTAACGAACTTGGCAATCACCGCATCTATGCCGATGGTGATACCATAAATGGATATCACCTGTATTCAACTGATCTACTAGGAGACATCTGGAGTAAACCAAAACAATTATTAGAATTGGATGAAGAGGTAGACAATGCCAACTACCCTTTTCTACTTTCTGACGGTATGACCTTATTCTTTTCTGGTCAAGGAGAAAAGAGTTTGGGTGGTTATGACATTTTCATGACATTGTTCAACAATGAAGATGGAACATTTTATAAGCCAGAGAATTATGGATTGCCATTCAACTCTACTGCTAACGATTATTTGTTGGCCATTGATGACATGTATGCCTTGGGCTGGTTAGTCAGTGACCGCTATCAACCAGAAGGTAAAGTGTGCATCTATACATTCGTGCCAACAATGCCGCGCCTTAATTTCAGTCAAGATAATCTTAGTAAAGAACAGCTCAAGTCTTTTGCCAAGTTGACGAGCATTAAAGACACATGGACCTTTGGAAACAGGGATGCCGCACTGAAAAGATTGGAAAGTTTAAAGCAAAACAATCACCAAGCAAATTCAAAGCCAGGCTTTCTGTTCCCAATTAATGACAAGATTGTATATACAAAGATAGATGATTTCAAAAGCAACAAGACAAAAGAATTGTACACTCAATTGACTGAAATGAAATCCCAATTGTCACAGAATGAAAAAACTTTGGCCAAAATGAGATCCGATTATAGCCGAGCATCCATATCCGATCAACAAGGAATGAGAGCTAATTTGTTGAAAGCGGAAGAAACCATACAGCAACAAAGAAAAGATGTGCAGACCTTTGAAAAGTCAGTAAGAAACGAAGAGAACAAATTGTTAACTAACTAAATCCCTACAATGATGGAAAAAAAATATTTTGCAGAATCAGAACTTATCATCAATGCCGACGGTAGTGTTTTCCATTTACATGTCAAACCCGAACAATTGGCTGACAAGGTCATCCTGGTAGGCGATCCAGGCCGCGTGTCGCTGGTAGCATCTCATTTTGAAAAAGTAGAGTGCGACATACAAAGTAGAGAATTCCATACCATTACAGGTTCCTACCAAGGAAAACGAATCAGTGTGGTCAGCACGGGCATTGGCTGTGATAATATTGATATTGTCATGAACGAGCTGGATGCATTGGCTAACATTGATTTTACCACCCGTCATGAGAAATCACCGCTTAAGTCACTCACTTTGGTCAGACTTGGAACCTGTGGCGGATTACAAGAGTATACGCCAGAAGGAACATACATTGCCAGTGAGAAGAGTATCGGATTTGATGGCTTGCTGAATTATTACGCTGGAAGAAACGAAGCTTGTGACTTAGAATTTGAAGAAGCTTTCAAAAAACACATGGACTGGAATCCACAAAAAGGTGCCCCTTATGTCATTGATTCAGATAAAGAAACACTCAATCGCGTTGCGGGTGATGACATGATCCGCGGTGTGACGATTGCTTGTGGTGGCTTCTTCGGTCCACAAGGCAGAGAGTTGCGCATACCTCTGGCCGACCCGAAACAAAATGAAAAAATTGAGAATTTCGAATACAATGGTTACCGCATCACCAATTTCGAAATGGAGAGTAGTGCTTTAGCAGGCCTTGCTAAGCTCATGGGACACAAGGCAATGACGTGTTGCATGGTGATAGCTAATCGTCGTGCTCAAAAGGCAAATGTAGAATACAAAAATTCTATTGACGGGTTAATACAAATTGTACTTGATAGAATTTAACGAGCGACTATCTAACCTCTTCTGTACAAGGGGCAATCTGAACGTTCCGATTGTCAGACCCATGATGTGTCGGGTCTGACAACTTGTTTTTACACTCAATCCATTATTAAATCATTCGATGCAACTTACTCAAAGCGACAACACGCACAATCTATCTTCAGTGGACGCAAGTTCTACAATTTGCGCTTTATCCACACCGGCTGGTGGCGCTATAGCCGTGATTCGTCTATCAGGTAATGACGCCATCAACATTGCAGACAAAGTCTTTGTTTCCAAATCCAATCACAGACTAACAGAAGCAAAACCACAGACATTGCATTTTGG
This sequence comes from Prevotellaceae bacterium, assembly GCA_028726625.1. GTDB lineage: Bacteria > Bacteroidota > Bacteroidia > Bacteroidales > Bacteroidaceae > Prevotella. The sequence goes on from JAQYPT010000012.1 coordinate 29,817, forward strand.
ACATTTGACAAACCAAGATGGAGAAGTGATTGACGAGGTGTTGATCTCTGTTTTTCGCTCGCCCCATTCCTATACAGGCGAAAATGCTGTTGAAATATCCTGTCATGGCTCACAGTATGTCATCTCACAAATTCTCAAAACCTTCATTCAAAATGGTTGCCGCCAAGCAAATCCTGGAGAGTATACGCAGCGAGCTTTCATGAATGGCAAAATGGATTTAAGTCAGGCAGAAGCAGTAGCCGATTTGATTGCTTCTACCAATCGTGCCACACACCAAATGGCCATGAGTCAATTGAAAGGTCATTTTTCCGATGAATTGGCATTGTTAAGGAATCAGCTGCTGAAGATAACTTCATTGCTCGAACTTGAACTCGATTTTAGTGACCACGAAGAACTTGAGTTTGCTGACAGAACAGAATTGCTTGATTTGGCACAAACCATTGACCAACGATTGTCTACGCTAGCTCGCTCTTTTGAAACAGGAAAAGCTTATAAACAAGGTTTAGCTGTGGCCATTGTTGGCAAGACGAACGTAGGAAAGAGCACACTTCTCAATCAGCTACTAAAGGAAGAGAAAGCCATCGTGAGCAACATTCATGGTACGACCAGAGATGTCATTGAGGACACAACCGAAATTAAAGGTGTCACGTTTCGATTTATTGACACAGCGGGCATTCGCTCAACAAATGATGAGATAGAGAGGCTCGGTATCGAGCGCACCTATAAGAAGCTTAACGAAGCACGCATCATCTTATGGTTGGTTGATGAACAGCCTAGTCGTAGCGAGATTCAAGAAATGCTGGAGAATTGTGAGGACAAACAAGTGATTCTCGTTCAAAATAAGATTGATATCAGAGCGATTCCTGACAAGTTGTCAACAAACAACTTATCAACCATACAAATCAGTGCTAAACTAGGAACGAACATCGACCAATTAGAAAACCTACTCTACCAAAAAGCAAATATTCCCGAAATCACGGAGAATGATGTCATTATCACGAGTTCTCGCCATTACGATGCCCTCATTCATGCCAAAGAAAGCATCACTCGAGTAATCAATGGGTTAAAAGCAGACCTCAGCGGAGATCTCATAGCTGAAGATCTGCGTGTTTGCCTTGACCAGCTGGCAGACATCACGGGAGGGCAAATCACTACACCAGAGGTACTTGAGAACATTTTCAAACACTTTTGCATCGGCAAGTAACCCCTTATAAACAACTCTGAACAACTTGGAGTAATTTGAACTAAGTCCCTCTAAATAAGGGACTTTTTGTATTTTAACACTTCAAGTTGCATATTTGTTAGTTACAGTTTTTCCAGTTATTTTTGCACAGTATTTCTACCGCGAGTGTAAAACAGAAAATAAAAACGCCCTTAAAAACGCGATATTTGGAACAAAGGTGATACACCATGAGAAAGTACCAAAACGCTATCGAAGGGACAATGTGATACACAGTGAGAAATTGCGATAAAGAGTGATACAAAAAATGGCTGTTTTTTAGCCGAGTTAAAACTTCAAAGTGACGGACATTTATGGATATTCAGAAACGCTGCCAGTGGTGCGGAAAACCATTTATCGCGCACAAAATGACGACTCTTTACTGCTCAACAGCATGTATAGACAAGGCTTACAGGGCAAAAAAGAAGCAGAAATTGAAAGAACAAGTTGAAGATGAGCAACAAGTAACGTTGCCCATCGTCGAGAGTATAGGTCATAAACCGTTCATTTCACCAAAAGAGGCTGCTGCCCTACTTGGTATAAGCATTCCTACTATATATAGGTATATGGCACAAGGAATGTTCAAAGCATTGAGAACACCTGCTAAAACCATCATTAGGTGGTCAGACTTAGAAGCTTGGTTTGATAACGCTCCGGCTTACGTCAAGCGAAACAACCGCAAGCATAAGATTGATTCTGACTCCTACACCATGAAGGAAATCTGCGAGAAATTCCAAGTGACCAGAAAGGTTGCCATGAGGCGCATTGAACATTTCGACATTCCCAAGATATATGAAGGCCGGAATGTGTCGTTCTCCAAGACTGCTGTCGATAGGTATTTTGCCCAACTTATTGAGGACTTCAATAAGGAAGACTATTATACCATCGAGCAGATAATGGAGAAATTCGACATGACTTATACGGCAGTTATATCATTTGCAGCAAGGCATAAGATTCCGAGGGAAACGAGACACCGGGAGGTGTTCTACTCAAAACCACACGTTGACAGTCTGAAAGGGAACGGTGAAGCCATCGATCCGTTATACTACACATATAAAGAGGTGATGGAGAAATACGGCTTCAGCAAAGACCAGGTAAGCTATTACCTCCACACATACCATATTGACCGATTCAAGCGTGGCTCTCTGACAATGATCAACCGCAAGGACTTTGACAAAATCATATCTGAGCGCATGAACGGAAACCTGAGCATAGCAGACATTAACTTAAAGATTGAAACTGCACAAGACCTACGTGCAGAAATGGAACAAAGGGAATCAAGTTCCACATCCGAGAACGTGGAAGTCATCCCCTATCTTGACGATAGCACTTCTGAAGATGATAATAACGACATTGGCAAACCTGCTGGCTACATCAATGCAGAAGAAATCGCAGACAGATACAAGCAAAGCAAGAAATGGGTTCATTACCTCACAAGACAAAAGAAGGTTCCCAGAGTCCAGAAGGCAGGCATCCTGTTCTACGATGAGAAGGTCATAGAAGAATTGTTCGGTAGATATGCTTCTACAGAAGGTATTACGGAATGGTATACCACAGATGACATAGAAGAGAAATACAACATGACAGCAGTTGCCCGGCGCAGCTTTACTCATCGGCATAACATACCCACCAAGAAGGAATATGGCATCACCTACTATTCCAAGCTGCATGTTGACTTCGCCCGTAATCCTGGGATGCAATATGCCGAGGACTACTATATGGTCGAACAAATCATGGCCAAATATCATGTTGACAGGGAAACGGTATATGGTATCGTCAGATATAAGAAAATCCCAAGTGTCAAGGACGGTCAGTATAGCCTTTATCTCAAAACGGCCGTCGACAAGTTCTTCGACACCAAGAACGAGGACAACACATAAGTCAGGCTTATTTCAGCTTATTCCAATACGCAAATCAATTATCTTCAAATGACATATTTCAGTATCAAGTAATTCAAGACATTTGCAACAAATTTAAAAAGTAAAGACTATGCAGTATTGTAAAACAGTAACCCTTCGGACGCGCCCCATTAAGAATGGGATGCTGTCCTACTACCTGGACTTCTACCCTGGCTATCGTGACAAGGTAACGATGAAAACCACACGCCACGAGTCATTAGGGATCTACATCTATGCAGACCCAAAGAACAAACGGGAGAAGGATTTCAATGAGATTATGACGGAGAAGGCTGAAGCTATCCGTTGCAGAAGGTTCGAGAGTGTTGTCAATGAGCGTTATGACTTCTTTGACCACTCAAAGATGAGCGGTGACTTCCTTGCCTATTTCAAGAGAGTCCTCAAAAATAAAGACCCGAAGTGGAAGTTCGTTTATGAACACTTTGAGCACTTTGTCGGAGGCAAGTGCAGATGCGAAGAAGTCGATTTCGACCTATGTGACAACTTCCGTAAATATCTGCTTACTGCCAAGAACCTAAGAAACGGCAAGCCCATATTCATCAACTCCGTGGCCGGTTATTGGTCAACCTTCCGCGGATTTATCAATATCGCTTACCGAGACAAGATGATTCGAACCAATCCTAACGACTATCTGGAGAAGATTCCTACAGTTCCTGTTAACAAGGAGAGTCTTACGCTGGATGAACTACGTAACCTCTACAAAACTCCTTGCGAAATAGATGTTCTTAAACGGGCTTCTATCTTTGCTTGCCTGACAGGAATGCGTCGAAGTGATATCATCAACCTCAAATGGGAGGACATCAGGACATATGCGGATGGAGATAAGTATGTGGAGTTCTACGCCCAAAAGACAAAAGCTCGTAATATCATTCCCATTAGCGAAGAAGCCTACAAGTTTATCTCAGAAGGACGAACCAGCATACGTGGAAAGGTATTCGATGGTTTTGAAATCATTATGGCCCAGCATCCGTTGAAGAGATGGCTTAAAGCTGCTGGCATTACTAAGCGCATCACATTCCACTCTTTCAGGCACACATTCGCCTCATTGCAAGTAGAGCTTGGAACCGATCTCTATACGGTCATGCAGCTGTTGGCACATAAGAGCGTGACAACAACACAGATATATGCTTGTCATGCCGACCCCAAAAGACGAGAAACAGCATCAAGAATCTCATCCAAGGTACTTGGCAAAGATAAAAAGGCTGAGTAATGCTCTATATTTTGAGCAAACAAACCTATAATCGCCTTATTTTTCATCATCGGAATAAAGAAGAACAAGAAATTTATTAAAAATGCCCAAAATATCATAGTATAAATAGATTATCTTTCAGTAATTCAAAAATTCTCCTTAACTTTGCAGTCCGAGAACTCAATTAAATCAGAGTAAGTATGACTAACAAAATTAAGGAGAATATTATAATATTTTGGGGAGGACTGGCAATCTGTCTATATATTGCCAACTCCTTTGAATGGATTGATATAAACCAGTGGCTCCAACAAACCATAAATTATAAATGCACCTTTGAAGAGGTCACAAGAAAGTTCATTCCTATATTATTAACAATTTTAGCCCTGATTGGAATCGCTAAGATTATCATCGTTAGCTTTCAGTTGGGACAACTATCCATACCATCAGCACGACACTGCGGAAAGCAGGAGGTAAAACTGCTTCCGTCATTATCCCTTGATGAGCAGCCTTACACAGGTTCACATACAGAGCACATACGCGACAGACATCTGCAAGAGCAGATAGCCTTACGTCAACAAATCTTGAATAGCATTCACGATTATCTTTTCCATATTCTACCACCCTATATGAAGGATGAGGATATTGAATCCCTTTTCCATAACGTAAATCTATGGCAGTATTCCCAAGAGACTCCCCTATCACCAACCATGACGAACGGAAAACTTTCTACGTTGGACCTGCGGCATCTTGCCTGGAATGTCGGAGAGCGTCTGAAATGGGCAGGTGAAAAACGAGCACTTTTCATCAAGCAGTCTTTCCCAAACGAGTTTAGAGACTCTGACATCTCTTCCATTCGCAGAAACCTCCGACAGCAAGGAGATTGTATCATTAAGATTGATGTTCCAGATAAACACGATTATCAGTTCCACCAATTTGAGGTATAATCTCGCTTATTATGACTTATTCCAAACTTAACTCGAAATGACGAAATACAGCGTTGAATCAGTCTGTTCCTTTGCACTCAAATAACAAATTGTTTGAGATCATGCAAGAAACATTGACATTCAATGACCTCCCAAAGGGCGTTTCCCAGGTTCTTTCCAAAGTGGAGAGACTGGAAAGAGTACTTGACATCATCAAAGATGAAGTGTGCAAGAAGTCTTCACCATCAGCAGAACACACGCCCATGACCATTGACGAGGCATGTGACTTCCTGAAGATGAAGAAATCCACGATGTATTACCATATTGAGCGCGACAACATTCCTGCCACCAAACGAGGAAAGAACTACATTCTTTTCAAAGACGAGCTTGTTGGCTGGCTGGAGTCTGGTCGTAAATCTCCCGTCGCATTATCGCCGGAAGAAATGAACGCTCGAAAGCTGTCATCCATCAAACGCAAACCGCGTCGGTACGGAAATTGATGAACCAATGGTATTAGCACGTTCCTCATTCTCTTGACTGACCAATGCCATGTGACAGTCATCGGGAGGCTCTGTGATGTATGTACGGGAGAAGGCAAGTCTATTCAGACACACCTTCTCCTTTTCCGTACATATACCACGGAGCCTCTAATCCAATGACATTCAAATGTCAACACAACAAATGTTGCTTTGTCAGTCAGGATGCGTCACGGCAGTACCAATGACAACATCATTTCCTACCCAATCATAAAACAAAAATAATCTTTAGTATAAGAATGCCATTTTTTCTTGTAGCGATGTAGCGAAGCAGTTGAAAACAGCAAATTTACATTGAGCATAAATACTTTATTTTTCGCTACAGCTCGTGTATCTCGCTATTTTTCGCTACAAGGTTGACAACTAAAAACAGGAATCGCTACCAAGCGACCCCTGCTCCTGTTTAACTTAAATTGTAGTCGTATGAAAAATGAAAAAATCAGTTTGTATTCCTTGTATTACTCATGTTACTGGCATTACTGATATTGCTCCATTCATAGCATCTTCTTGAATTCGTTGCACTTTGGACACACCCAATACCGCTGCTTCGTCTTCTTGCTATAGACCTGGCACAATGGCACACCACATTGAGGACAAAGCTTTACCACTGGCTTCTTTCTGCTATCAGCATAAAAGACAGTCTTTCCAGTTGTCGGATGCACGCAAGACTTCTCCTCGCAGACCCAGAAATGCTTCTTAGTCTTGGGAGAATACTTCCGTGCCAACGTCTTACGACGGCAAACAGGACATTCCTCATGAGGAACTTCCTGATCATCCTTACCAACAACGGCTGCTGAAGCCATATAATGAGACGAGCCTTCAGCAAAGGCGATATTCTCCAGAACCATCTTCTGGGTTTCTTCAAGAAAAACGCCCAACCCCATCTTTCCCTCCGCAATAGCAGATAGATTATATTCCATAACAGCAGTCAAGTCGGGCTTGGTCAACGACTCATGAATGCCATCTATCATGGCTGTGCCAAACGCAGTTGGAACAAGTTCCTTACCCTTTTTCTGAATACAGGGAAGAATATCAGACTTACCAGACTTTGTGGCGAGCAAATCTGCAATGATACTGTCGCGAGTGGCAGGGGTACCAATACCCTTACATTCCTTCAGTTTCTCCTTGTTTGGATTATCTGGACTGACGAAACGCCAGATGTTGGTCATAGCTGCCAGCAACGACCCTTCCGTGAAACGCTTTGGCGGGGTTGTCTTCTTTGTGTCTATAATATATATAGGTATAGGGATTATATCACCTGTAGCCAACGTTGGCACTTCCTTTACCTCATCGTCTTTGTCATCTGACATGGATATGCCTCTCCATCCTGGAGAAACAATCGTCTTTCCGCTGCCGGCAAAGGCATATCCTTTGGCTGTCAGTTCATATTTCACTACGTCATACCTGCATGGTGGATAGAACTGAATCAAGTATCTCACGGCTATCATGTCATAGACTTTTCGCTCTCGTTCATCAAGCCCCTTCGGGATAACGCCTGTCGGAATGATGGCATGGTGTGCGCTCACCTTACCATCATTAAAACAGCGGCTCTGAATACTTGCGTCTGCATTTGATGCAGCTTCAAGACCATATTCAGCAAGGGCTTTCAGTATGCGCCCAGCGTTGCCATGCTGACTGGTAGGGATATAGTTGCAGTCGGAACGAGGATAGCTCACGAATTTCTTCTCATACAAAGACTGCACATTGGCAAGCACATCCGATGGCGACATGCCATAGCGTTTATTGGCTTCCACCTGAAGCGTGTCAAGCGAATAAGGCAATGGAGCACTCTCTGTCTGGCTCTTCCGTTCACTGGAAGTGACACGAGCTGGTTGGTTCTTGACTTCATTCTGAATCTTCTCTACATAGTTACGTTGGATAATGCGCCCCTCGCTATCGAGAGGTGCTTCATCCGAAGGTTTCAAGATTGCCGAGAATGGGATGCCGTTCTTTGAATACTTTCCCGTCAGTTCATAGTACTCCACAGAATGGAAATTTTGAATTTCCTTTTCTCTTTCGACAACAAGGGCAAGTGTCGGTATCTTGACCCTGCCTACTCGCCACACTCCTGCAGCTCCATGTTTCCTGGCACTAACGGTATAAGCCCTCGACAAGTTGATACCAACCAGCCAGTCGGCACGTTCCCTTGCCAGTCCTGCATGATAGAGCGGTCTGTATTTCTCATTAGGTTCTATATGGTCGAATGCCCGCTTCAAGCTGTCGGTGTCCTTTGCATTGATAAGAATACGACGCACCTCTCCCTTATATCCGACATACTCCAAAATCTCGTCAATAAGAAGCTGGCCTTCCCTGTCCGGGTCACCGCCATTGACCACAACATCCGCTTTACCTAAAACACTGCGAATATACTCAAACTGCTCTTTGGTAGATGGTGAAGGACGTTTCTTCCATGTAGATGGGATGACGGGATATGTACTAAAATCAGCATATTCCTTACCATATGATTCAGGCATGGCTGTCATCATGATATGCCCGTAGGCCCACGTCACAATAACATCCCCCTTCTGGTAACAGTGTTTATGCTTGTACGAGCTGTAATCACTCCATAAATAAGCGGCCATCGCCGTGGCAATGTCTGGCTTTTCTGCTATATAAACAATCATGACTTCTTGCTTTTATAGTGATTGACAATAAATGAAATCATATCAAGTAGCAGCCAGATTAAAGCAAGGATGGCTACAAAGAAAAAAGTGATTATGACCACCCATAGCTTGAACATGGCATGTGGTGAAAGCACTTGCCCTGACAGGAGATTGGCAGCCCCAACTCCTGTAATGATTAACCCTACTATCAAGAGTGAAATGTTGAAGAGATAAAAACCCTTCTTACTGAGACGCAACTTTGTCATATAATAAACGATTAAAGATTTCGCATAATAACACCTACGCCTGGCTGCTTAGAACGTACCATCGTTGGGTACTCTAGCTCCACGTTGAACATGTGAAGAATCCTGTAGATATTACTTTTCCCATGATACCCCGTGCGAGACATGATTTCCTTTATACTATAACCGGCATTATACATATTGATGACCATCCTGTACTTTTTCAGTTTCTTCTCATGGAACTTATCAGACAACAGTTCGGCCTGGAAATCATCAAAAGCAGCCTGCCCTTTTGTAACTGTCATGCTCGCAATGACATTAAGCGTGTTCTGGGTACTCACTTTCGGGAAAAATACATCAGAGGTGTCTAATGAATCTTTCAGGGATATTATTCTGATATTCTTACTGGCGCACAGTTTCAGGAAGAACATCATTTCGTTGAAATTGCAGAAAGCATTATCAAACGAAACCAGAACAGCCGTGTCATTGCTATTCAAACTGCTAATGAATAATTTCCAATTCTGACGTTGCCCATTGCCTTTCTCGTCATAGTAAATGAAAGAGCAAGGCATTTGTTTCATAGATAAAATAAACGCTTCTAATTGCTCAATATAATAAGTGATATTTACATAGCCTATATACTCCATATTACTCCGATATTCATTAAATGAACGCCGCAAAGGTAATATAATTATTTTTATTAAATCCTTTATTTAGTGAATTTAACGCACTTTTGACTAAATTGAGATGCAAATTGGTTCTATTTGGTTCTACTTCTCAGAAAAATGATACCAACAATTAATATAATGAGCATACAAAACAAGATTTTGAGGAAAATGTTGTAATTTTGCACCCCAAAAGAAATAAAGAGATTTTATGAAGAAAAGAATACAAACATTGAAGTTGCAAATAACACATTGCATCTTGTCATATGAAATTGAGGCAAAGAGCATGCTTCATCACACTCTTCTGCCACTATTTATCGTGTGGATTGTTTTGCCAACATGTATGTCATGTTCAGATGATGACACCCTTGACTTTCAGTCTTCTGAGGATGCATTAAAGGTCTATCAGACTTATTTAGGTAGTTTGAAGGACCTGAAGACATCCAACACGGCTATTTTCTGCAAAGAAGCTAACAAGTGGAGGGCAACCTCCGATACTGTCTTTCATTATCTTATGCGGGATTCTGTCTTTCTGAAAGATAATAACTGTGCAGAAAGATTCACGGCAATCCATGACTCTATACGATTTGAGTTTCTACGCCTTACAGAAACATGGCGTTATTCCTATGAGGATGTGCTGAAAATTAAAGAACAGACATCAGTGTTCCATGATGACAAGGAACTTCAAGGAGCCGTCAACGAGGCACAACCCTTTTTTCTGAAACTGGACAGCATTCCGCTGTTAGAGAGTGACAAGGCAAGCATTCTTCGCAATTACAGGAAACTGCTTAAAGACACAAAGCTGAAAGGAATCAACACAAAAAGTGATATGCTTGACTTTATCGGCAAAGAGGACATTATGTTTCGATCATTCCTGACCCATCTATACGATATGGACAAGGAACCTCTGGCCGATAATACACAGGAAACGGAAAGCATTTGCCGGAATATATTCATTGCCGCAAAAGAAGGTAAGATTAAAGCCCGTGATGCTATGGTATATATGTCGATGAGGACAGTACGAAGATTGCTACAGAACTCTACGGCTTGCATCTCGGACATTAACCACCAACAGATGAAAAGCAAGGCACAAGGGAACGCCTATCTATGGATGATCATTCAGCCTTTCATTAGCATTGACCAGTTTTCAATCGCTACACTTACCCCACAAGAACGCAGCCAGTTCAACTACGTCATATCACAACTGCCAAAGTCAACAAAATTTGCAAAGACATTTGACATTGACCAACGAGCATTGAACTACTTGCTTCCTCAGCATTTACTGAAAATGTATGTACTCACTTTATAATTTATACTACTATGATTAAAGAAGAAATATCCAAGTTCATGGCATTGGTACCGCTAATGCTTCCCAAATTGATTAGGAGTAATGGCCCAGACGAAACGGACATCACAGATGATTCCGGCATTCTGTTCTTCTCGCAGGAAGAACGATTACCTATCAGCATTGTAATGGATGAAATAGACGATGGGATGGAACTGAAGCTGCTGTATCACGGCACAAGCAAGGATAATCCAAGGATCCATCACTGCTGTTTCTTTGCGAGTTCCAAAGCATCAAACTCCATGTTCAAATTCAACATAGTATCAGATGAGCGTGAATTTGTAGATGGCCTGAACGTGACATTGTACGATTCGCTTGATACGATGGAAAGCGAACTCGAATCCGACCTGAAATCCCATGCCGTTAGTTTCGACTTTATCCAGGCAATGGAGGTCTCTGAACTATTGGCTTTGTTTTGCACCCTGTAATGAGAGCCGAACTGTTATATAAGATAGCCGACATCATCAACTCCAACAGCACGAAATACCGTGCCGTTATACCACGAGTGAGGAGGCAGTATATGACTCAGCAAGGTGACAAACTTGTAAAGTCAACCTGCCTCGTTCTCAATATCATGGTGACAAACCGACCAAAGAACCACATCAATCGCAGTATATGGAATATCTATGAAAACGACATCGACCGAATTATCAAGAAGATTGCCCGAAGGGACATGGCGTTTGCACAGCGGATTGACAAGTGCGAGCCGACACTGTTTGACATCGAAGTTATAGTACGGAGGGCATCTTTCCAAGCCCTGAAGCTGAAACTTGTCAAAACAGCCTACGACATCTATCTAGAGAATGGTTAGGTGATATTATCCATATTACTCATATTATCATTATACAATGACAGCAAAAGTAGTATTCTTCATATTTCCCGTATTACTGGTATTACTTCCTGTTCTTATCTACAACAGGTACAGTCCTCTCGTGGTCAGAATCTGTCTGCATATGATAATCGATCCGGAATCAAAGAGAGTATCGGCAAACATTCTTGTCGTACTCCTCGTCTTTTATATTACAATACACTTTGCCGTATATCCAAAAGATTGGGGAATAATTCCGCCAATCGCCATTATCATATTCCTGTCTTAGAGTCAACCAGCAAGTGCAAAATTACAAAACGTGTTTGAAGAACTCTCGTTTTGGTGTAGAAAAGTTTAATTTTTCTCTCGGTCTTTCGTTCAATTTCTTTTGTATCGACATAATTCTCTTGTCTGTATAACGTT
>JAQYPT010000013.1 GCA_028726625.1 Prevotellaceae bacterium
GTGATATATAATTCTGCTGTTCTTGATTGTTTATCTGTTTGTGGTTATTCAAATTTACTCAAGTTCAGCGGTTTTCTTTTATATTATTATTAAATTGTGACTCGAAAAGTCGGATGAACCAATTTTATCACCCTTTCAAAAAAAAAGTGTGATGATGCTTTTATTTCTTTTTGTTTAAAATATAAAATACAAAAAAACGAGCGGACGAATATTTTTAATTATATTCAGAATGAAGGACACTATATAAATTTTGTAAATGCCGAAGACGCAGAATTTAATTTAGGTCTTTTGATAAATAATTTAAATATAAGAATTTTACCCACCAACTTGTATGTATGCTGGGATTCTTTCTACAATATTGATGTTTTTAAATATGATGATGTCATTAAGTACTTTGATTATATTTGGTATCCGAAAGTTGATGATATAATTATTTTTGATTATTCGTTTAATTTTTGCCTAATGATTAGGCACGATGGAATTATTTATGCACTTAATTAAAAATCGTAAATTCAATCAAGAAATGCAACCTTTGGAAATAATATAAGGGGGGGGGAGCGAAAAAGATAGTGTATCATTAAAAAGAGGAGTAACAACTCCCCCTCCGACGGAAAGTTTTAGTATCTTTGCCAACGTTTTATAACCTTCACGAACTAAACTGCTGCACAAACAAAGGGAAGCACTTGTCGCAACCCATTAAATGATGGATATGAAAAAACTACTATTACTACTGGTGCTCACGGCGTGGATGACAAGCACCGAAGCCCAAGAAACGTACACCACCGTTAAGAACATCGTATACGTTGATGCCAACGACCCGTCGGTCTACCGCAAGGAACGCTGCAAACTGGACGTGTATTACCCCCAGACGAAGAAAGGATTCAAAACCATCGTGTGGTTCCACGGCGGCGGATTGGAGGGCGGCGACCGTGACCTTCGCAACGAACTGAAGAACGCTGGGGTTGCCGCGGTGGCCGCTACCTACCGACTTTTCCCCCGAGCAAAGAATCCAGAATACACGCAAGACGCGGCTGCCGCGGTGGCATGGACGTTTAAGCACATTGCCGAATATGGAGGCGATCCCAACCAAATCTATGTCGGAGGTCACTCGGCAGGCGGCTATCTCACCCTGATGCTGGCACTGGACAAGCGATACCTCGAGGCCGAGGGCATCGATGCCGACCGCGTAAAAGGCTATTTTCCCGTGAGCGGACAGTGCGCCACGCACTACACCATTCGCAAAGAGCGCAAGATATCGTTAACCCTGCCCATTGTAGACAACTATGCCCCACTCAACCATGCACGCAAACTAAACACCCAGCTGGTACTCATCACCGGTGACAGAAAGCTGGAACAGATGTCCAGGTATGAGGAAAACCTGTATCTCAAATCGGTGCTCGAGGGCGTAGGCAATCCCTTCATCCCCATTCACGAGCTGAGCGGCTTCGATAACGGCAGCGTGCTAGCACCCGCTTGCGAGCTTATCAAGGGCTACATGCGCAAGTAAACAACACCGCAACCCGCTCGCTGAGCATCAGATCAGTTTTTCCACATGCTTCACGATTATTACTCCCAACACCATGCGGGCGGTCTTGTTGCAGGCACCGTTGTAACTGTTCCTCAGACGTTTGTTGTATTCCCTCTCTATCCTGTCCCAGGGAAGGTGGTCGGCCAGCTTGACCCAACGGTTGGATTTGCTCAATCCCGAAAGTGACTCCTGAAATTCAAACAGGTCGTGACTGCGATTTTGTGATTAGTATTTCACCTCGATTCTTGAATGTTTTAACATCCAAAGGCAGTCATTTTGGGCGAATTGGCCAAACTTTAAACAAAATAAATAGTTGATTATCAGATAGTTAAAGTTAATTAGTAGACCCTGATTAGTTGCGTATTTTCAAAAAAGTCGTACCTTTACATACATATTTCTCCAACGTTAAAAGGACACCGCAATCATCCATTAACCAAGAAGCAGAAGAAGCGTAACCGCAAGAAATCAAAGCGGAGATGCTGTGTGGAACACGTCTTCGGCTTCATTGAAGGAGCCATGCATGATGCCTTTGTCAGAACAATTGGTATTGCCAGAGCAAAAGCGAGTTTTTGCGCTCAACTGTCTTGCTTACAACATCTTTAGATATTGCCAAATCAACAAATATCAGCCACAACTTCTCTCTTGCAAAGGATAATTGTGTCTTGACGTGAAAAAATAAGTTCAAAATCTAACAAAGCTAATTTATAGAACCAGCCTATACTTTAATTCCTCTTCATCATCTCTACTCTCTTATTCACGAAGTTTGTAAACTCTTCACGAGTTATTGGCTTTTCGCCTGAAGGACGAATAATTTCCGTATCCACAGTATCTAGGATTTCTGTTGCTGTGAAAATTTGCTGTCCGTTGTCAAATTGCAAAACCAATCCATCGAGTCCACATGCTATTGGCTCGTCTTTGACAGGAATGCCCGAAGTATACCACACGGTAGTCTTGCCATCTGCCGAAATGGCCTTTGTGCACTCAAAGCCGAGGATATTCTTTTTCTCATTTTCTATTTTGGAATATGCCTCAGACTTTATGCTGTCTGACACAATGAAACTTTTGCCAAACATTTGTGTCTTTTCAAGAGCAATGCCGTCAGCGTGATTCTTATATGTATAATTCTGTGCCTGGGCGAGTGAAGCGGCATTGACATCTATTTTCTGCCCCATAAATGTTATCTCTTGTTTGCCTTCACCTGGCACAATGCGAAATTCACTTTCGTTGCCCTTCAGTTTCAAACGGTATGTCATCACCACATCTTTGTAAGCCGCAGCAAGATTACTACGCATCTCCTCAGAAAGTCCGGCTTCTGCAAAAAGGTTTGGCGACGATGTGTTGTAAACAACCTGATAGGTAACTGTCAGCTCCTGCGCTGAAATCATTGTTGGCAGCATGGCTGCGAACAATGCTAAGAATAGTTTTTTCATAATCGTATATTTTAAAACAACCATAATTTCAATATTTTACAGATAAGCCTGCCATAATATAGCCTGGCATGTAATCTGTCAGACTATTGACGGTGTTGTATTCCGTGGTGCTGCCCGTCATCTGCTGACGATTCTTCAGATGCATCACATCAACACCATTCAGCTTCAGCAGCACACGACCATTCAACTGATAACGTAACTCTACACCGTAATACATATTTGTGGTTCTGGTGGTAACTATTCAGCAATATTGTTCATGACAAATTCTGTCTCAGCACTAACTTGACTATCGTCCAGAATACAGTTTTCCGAAAGACGAAAAGTATTTGATTATCAATAAAATACATACTTGTTTACTTGCATATATCAAATCT